>CAZSXL010000103.1:2061-4378 GCA_964611225.1 uncultured Gammaproteobacteria bacterium | reverse complement strand
GACGGGGGCGGCGATAATTCTCCTCGGACTTCATCGTAATAGTGACCTTGGGCGATCACTTCCACGTAGTGTTAACCAATATCTTGCGCTAGTCTGTAATCACCAAAATCACTATCGGTGGTGACTTGGTAGTTTGTACCCGTTAGCTGCAGACGATCATCCAGTTCTTGAATAGTGATTGCCGTGCCACTGACAAATGGACCTTTTTGGATGTAACCAGTGAGTGGAGTAGTTGGGTTTAGCCAGTTAGGTACGATCATCACAGCTGCCACTATAGCTACAGCCCCAACACTAACTATGCTAGTGAAGATAGTCCAGCGTTGCCACCAGCTGGTCTTAATGGCATGTACTGGGTGCTGACTTAACACCTGGGCTCGGTTTTGCAACTGTATTGCCAAGTTACTCACAAAGGCACGATCCGGTTGCACAGCTGGTTTGGCAGAACGGATGAGAGTAGAAGCGTTATATTTAGTCAGATGTGCCATAACGTTTGGTATATAAGGTGTTGAATTTTTTCAGGGCTCGTGAATAACGTGCACGGATGGCTACCATATTACTGTGGAGAATCTGTGCAATTTCGTGATAACTTTTATCTTCCCACAACCGTAACTGTAGTACTTCCTGATCCGCACTGGGTAACTGCTGTACTATTGAACGGACACGATCTTGCTGTAGATGGCTATCAACGCTATCGGTAGCGGTTTCGGCGGAAGGGATCGGTTCAGCTTGTTCCAGATCAACAGTATCACGGCGTTTACGGTAATAATCTACTATTTGGTGATGAGCAATGGTGTATAACCAGGAAGAGAAGCGAGCACCGGGTTGATAGCGGAATTGGCTCAAGCGCTCTAGGGCTTGCATAAACACCTGCGCCGTAATATCTTCAGCAGTTTCTTTCTGGCTGGTTTTATAGAATACAAAGCGGTAAATAGCATCGATATAGGCTCGATAAAGAGCATCAAATTTGCGCGGGTCAGCTTGGGCTTGTTCCACCAAGAACCGTTCTTCATTACGGGTCATGGGGCCATTGTAGCAGATTCTAGGTGCTACATATATATCAACGTGATTGCTTGTGATCTGTGACATGTCACAGTTGCGCCACTTACCCGTTTCATGGTTAGGAGGGTTTAAATACTAATATCTGTCTATGAAATCCATTGCTTTTATCTTTATCGTCTGGGTTGGTGTTTTGTTTGGAGCCAGCCAAGCTCAGGCAGCTACAACTGTGTCTGGCAACGTATTAGTGGATACAACTTGGGATACCAGTGGTAGTCCATATACCATTGCTGGTGATTTAGTATTGTATCCTGGTTACATCCTGACGATTGAACCGGGTGTTGAGGTTCTCGTCGATGCTGGTGTGGATGTGGATATTCGTGGTCAGCTGTTAGTCAATGGAACAAGCACTGCTCCGGTCACAATCACTGGATCAGTTGATCCAACCACTAGTTGGTATGCGACCGGTAGCGATGGTATTCGCATTAATTCTGATCAAGGGGGCTCGTTGACTGCCAGTTATCTGAATATATCCCACATGCATACTGCCATCCAAGTAGATTGCTGCTACGCCAGTGATCTCAACTTCATCATTACGGACAGTATTTTTAGTGATAACACTGTAGGTATCTTTGGTTATGATGGCCCCAATACTATTACTGTGGAAAGTACCACCTTTCAAAATAATACCTATGCCGTAAAAGGTGTAGATATTAATCTTATTGATGTAAGCTTTGATCAAAATACCTATGGTTTGCACTACACATCAGGCGTGAATGTGACCTGCAGCCAGTTTACGAATAA
The DNA here is from genome assembly GCA_964611225.1 of uncultured Gammaproteobacteria bacterium. GTDB lineage: Bacteria > Patescibacteriota > Patescibacteriia > UBA9570 > UBA9570 > UBA9570. The sequence continues at coordinate 2,578 of CAZSXL010000103.1, read as the reverse complement.
TACCGCAGGTGTGGGTAGCGCCAGCAGTGGCAGCATTAGTGGCTCCAGCTTCACAGACAATATCACCGCATTTGATGAACCTTGGGATTCATTATCTGTTAGCTCTAATACAATTACGAACAACACTATTGGGTTTTATTTGGAAGATAACATCGTGGTGAGTAACAATAATATCTATGATAATGCTGCTGGCAATGTGGTCAATGGTTCAAGTCAGAACTTAACTTTTGCAAGCAACTGGTGGAATAGCACAGATGCCACTGCCATCGGTGCGACCATAACAGATGCTTATGATGAGCTTGGTCTTGGCATTGTTGATATTGACCCTTGGTTAACAGGGGAGGTAGATACTATGGCTGATTGTGCTGTAGTCGACGAAACAGCACCTGCAGAAGTAACCTTGGGCATCATTCAAAAAGATATCTGGAACAAAACCATCACACTCAACTGGATGAATCCGGCTGATACCGATTTTGATCATACCCATATCACCCGGACGGATCGAGCTGGTAACGTA
>CAZSXL010000103.1:0-2051 GCA_964611225.1 uncultured Gammaproteobacteria bacterium | reverse complement strand
CCAAACTACACTGCCACAACAACTGAGAATCGTTATGTTCTACATCTATTCGCTATCTACCGTCGATACCACTGGTAATGTCAGTGCCGGTGTTACAACCGATTCCAAACGAGTCCGGAGTCCAAGTATTCACCATCTGCGGTTACGTGGTCATGGTTCGTCCATTACCGCTCGTTGGGAACGCTTACCCTTACGTATTAATCCAGCTGTCGGTTACATTGTCTACTACGGTACAGTATCTGATGCACTCACCACCAGTATCGATGTGGGGAATGTACGCATGGTCACCATTCCAGAGTTAGTCGAAGGGCAACTGTATTATGTCGCTGTGGCAGCGTATAATGGTGATGGAGTTGAAGGGCCGATGTCTATTATTGAATCTGTTCGGATAAGCCTATAGTTTGACAATCGCTTCATTTGAGCGTATAGTCAAAGTAAAGAACGCCCCTAACCAGGCGCTTTTTGCGTATTATGGTTATTTATACTTCCGAAGTGGAAAAATTTATCTATACCCTAGATCGAGGTACTTTTGCCAAAACCCATCGTATTATTGAGTTATTAGAAGATTACCAGCATCGCTTAAGCATGCCTTACAGTAAAATATTAGATCACAATTTATATGAATTAAGAATTAGCGGTAAACCAGCCGTTCGTATTATCTATACCTTCCAAGGCTCAGACATAGTACTGTTTTATGGATTTCTTAAGAAGAGTCAGAAAATTCCTAAAAAGGAATTGCGCACAATTTATCAGAAATTTTTACACCTCTCTTGACAGTTATAACACATATGTTATATATATATGTATGAAAACACACGCTCAAGTTAAACGCGAATCTTTTAAAGATAAAGCTCTCAAACAAGCCTACGATGATTTAGGGCCTGAGTTTGCAGTGCGTCGCTTAATTATTGAACGTAGGTTGAACCAGGGGTTAACGCAAGCTGCCTTGGCTAAAAAGGTAGGAACTAAACAGCCCGCCATTGCTCGATTAGAATCTGGTAAGTATAACCCTAGCCTAGCTTTTCTCTATAAAGTTGCACGGGCGTTAGATGCAGAATTGATTGTAACTGTCCGTTCGGCTTGACATACCGGTTGATTTACGATAATCTATCAGTACAAGAGCGCCAAATGGGCGCTTTTTGCGTAGACTGCACCTTGAAAATGTGGTATAGTATCCCAACTATGGCCAAAAAGTCCAAGTTAAGTGAAACGAATCAAAAACGTAAACAGTCTGGCACTAGAGTAGATGCCGCTACCCGTCATGGGATTATCAGCATTGGCCTGTTTGCCCTCGCCATGATCCTATTTTTCAGCTTGTTTGGTTGGGCCGGGACGATTGGCCAGTGGTTGGATGCCGCTCTGAATGTCATTGTTGGTTTAGGTCGCTATGCTTTGCCGATCTTCCTCTTGATTGTCGTCTATAACTTACTCTACCCACGTGAGGAAGTTGAATTATCACCGCTGTTTAGTATCGGTTTGGCTGCCATGGCACTGAGCATCTTTGGTTTAATCGACGTGATGCAGCCACAAGCGGGTGGTTATATAGGTGTTGCCCTCACCTATACCTTTCGTCAGTTCGCCAGTGTGGGCGTAGCGGTGGTGGTCTTTGCTGCTTTACTGTTAATGTCTATTTTGGTCGTTTTTAACACTTCTCTACAACACTTAGTTGGCAACATTCCAGCGCGGACGATGTTAGGTAAAAGCTTGCGCTTTACTGTCGCGTTATTTGGTAGCGCCCGGCAGCGCATTGCGATTGCCAAAGAACAGGCGATGGAAAGTGTTTCCGAAGAGCCAGCTGAAGAGTTGGAAGAGGATGCTCTGATTGCAGAAGAGGAGGAAGAGTTTGAACCGATCAATGCTTTTGCGGGTCGCAGTTTAGCTGATGCCGCCTTACCAACGCGTAAACCACGGCAGATGAAATTGGTACGCGTGCCACAAAGTCACCGCAAGATCGATTTACCTTTAGATTTGCTATCCGGCAATCGAGGTAAGCCGACCAGCGGAGACGTTGAACACAACAAAGCAATTATCGTCAAAACCTTCCATAACTT
>CAZSXL010000102.1:0-4381 GCA_964611225.1 uncultured Gammaproteobacteria bacterium | reverse complement strand
AAATCCTTTGCTCCCGGCATGGGGTACGTGGCACTGTCTCGTGTGCGCACCTTAGCTGGGCTGTATTTACGCGGTATCAACCAACAGGCTTTAGTGGTTGACCCAAGAATCCAGGAGCAAGACGTTGTCTTTTTAGAATGCTCGCGCTGGTTTGAGGAACAATAACTAAAAATACTTTTCCACCAACTGTTCAGCGTATTCAGCCGTTAACCCCACGGTACTAAAATTCATCACTTCACCAGCGTAATAAGTATGTCGTTGTCCTTGTAGGCTTTCTAGTTGATCAAAATATCCTGTGCACATTACCGCTGGGCTAACATGAGGAAAATACTTCCAGCGCTTTATTGTCTCTACCTTTCGTAGGGTGCCGCTCAATGACTGCACCACTGTCCGAATATTATGCAACACCTGCTCGTCGGTTATTTTCCAACCCCCTAAAATATAAAAGGTATATAAGTTAGTGTCTGGATGGCGGTGATACCAATACACCGGTTGCCCCATGCGGTCTGGCGTGTAGCTCCCCGGCAAGAAACCACTCGCCTTGGGAAAACCGTCTAGCCAAATGGCGTAGGTACGGTAATCGCAGTATTCAATCTGACTAAATAACCGCCGTTCGTCAGCACTAGCATCTAAATACTCCAGGGCTTCATCTAAGGGTGAGGCGATAATTAAATCGTCACACACTAACTCCCCTGTTGTGGTAGTAATCGTAATCGTGTCACCACGCTGAATGTGTTGAATCACACAGTTGTAACGTACATCATGATGCTTTGCAACTGTTACCCACAGGTGTTGAATCCCTTGCGGAAAGGTATACATTTTCTGCTGCAGCCGCGCTTTTAGTAATTTCCAACTGTAATACTTCAAAACATAAGCCGCCGGCACCGTAGCAAAATAGTCATAGCCAAAGCCGGTAAAGTACAGCGCTAACTCCTTGGCCAGCCACTCAATGTGATGTCGTTTAGCAAATTCAGCAAACGGTACGCACAAGGCTGGATCCACTTGTGCCCAACCGGGTTGCGCTACTGTCCGATAGCGTCTTAATAAGGTGAGGTAAGTCAATAACTCGCATACTGTTTTTAACTTCTGCCCAATGGTTTTAGTATGTGCATCGACCAAGGTACTCTTACCATATTCTACCAAGGCCGTTGGTACTTGATAGCGCTGGACTAAGTTTAGAACCGTGCGGTTGTGAGCTGAAACAAAGCCTGCTCCTAGTTCGTAGATTTTACCTTGGTATTCAGGCGAACAACATTTACCACCAGCGTGATCCGATTTCTCCAAAACCACAACGTCTTTATAGCCTTGCTGTTTGAGAGTCTCAGCGGCGGTCAGACCAGCAGCACCGGCTCCGATGATGACAATACGCTTCATTACTGGATACTTTTTTTGATGACCCCCATCATATTCTTGTGCAAAATAGCCGAGGCACAAAGTAGACCGCCCATTAAACCACCAGCGATACTGGCGATCATCACATCTTGCCCCGTTAAATACAGATTCTTTACTGGAGTCTGCGGCCTCAAGAATGCTTGACGGAAACGTTTAGGCGTATGCGCGATGCCGTAAATTTCACCAAACGGATGCTCGGTAAATTTCTTGGTACTCAAAGGTGACGAGATATCAAAATAATCAACCTTACCTTTTAATTGCGGTGCCACGCGGTACAGATCGGCAAACATTTTCTCGGCCATCCGCTCTTTCATTTGTTGGTACTCCTCGCCCCGTTTGCGCCATTCGGTGCTTTCCCATTGCTTGAACCAGCTATATGGCACAATAATGATCACTTCCACAGTGGAACGACCAGGGTGGTGTTGTTGCGAAGCTGGATCTTTGGCGGCCGGAAAGGATACATAGGACACCGGCAGTGTGTCATCCAATGTTTGGTAGCGCTGCTGGTTGAGTTGATGATTATACTCGTCAGGAAAGATCCAGTAATTACATTTTGGTAAACCTAGATTCTCCGGTGTGTCTTTAATGCCCACATATAAACCCATATGCGCGCCGGATGGCGTCAGTTGTTGCAACTGTTCTTCTAAATGATGCTGTTTGGCAACCTCCACAGGTAGCAACTTATGATAAGTATTATGGATACCGGCATCACTGATAATCTTGTCGGCATAAATTGTTTTACCATCCGCTAATTTTACGCCAATCGCTTTATTATGTTCGACGATAATGTTGGTAACTTGCACTTGATGAACAGCGGTTCCGCCACTGGCTTCGATCACCGGCACAATAGTTTCCGCAATGCTACCAGCGCCACCTACTGGATAACCAGCGCCATCCATGTAGTGGTTAGCCAATAACGCGTGCATATAAAAACTGCTTTCGGCTGGCTGTAAACCATAATCACCATATTGGGCAGTTAACACCCCAATCAATTGTTCATTCTCGGTAATAGTGTGTAATATCTCCAGCGTTGTACGATCTGAATACTTAAACACTTTACTGCGCAGCTTGGGCCCAATCAGTTTGCTCAAAAACACTGGCAAAGCTTTTTCGATATAGTAACCAACACCGATATGCTCGACTTCTTCTAATAATGCAAAGTAAGCGTCAATGGATGTCTGGTCTTCGGCTGTTGGAAAATATTCCTTAAATTTAGCTTTTAAGTTGGCCTTGCCCCGCGGAAAAACATATTCCTTATTGCCAAAGACAGCGCGGTCATAAATATCATCCAACGGTGACCACTTTAACTGTTCATTGGTAATGTAGCGAAAAGCTTTGTTCAAAAAGGTTCCCGGAATATGCACCTGCCCCACATAGTGCAAACCAACATCCCAAGCATAGCCACGACGGCGAAACAGATGCGTATAGCCCCCTAAAATATAGTGCTGCTCTAAGACCAGCACCTTTTTGCCAGCTTTGGCCAGCATTGCAGCCACACTTAAACCGCCAATGCCAGAACCAATGACAATGGCATCAAAATGCTCGTTGTGTCGACTAAATGAAGTGTAGGGATGCCCTGCCATAGTAGAGTACTATACAGGAAGTCATAGGATGCTGCCAAGTTTTGAGGTACAATAGTCAGATGCATAGTCAGGTGGTCATTATCGGCGGCGGCGTTGCGGGTTTAGGTTGTGCCCATACCCTGCAAGCCGCTGGGGTTCCATTTAGGTTAATCACCAAGGAAATTGGTGGCCGCATCACCGAAAGCGGTAACCAGGCAGTGAACTATGGCGCTTACTACGTTACCGCAGATTATCACCATATCCTGCCACTGGTGAAACGCGGCCGCAGAATCTCATTACTCAATTTTCAATTCCATCATCCTGGCCAAGCTTATTCCATGCTTGGTCTGCGCGCCATCCATTATCTGCCACAACTATTACACTTCCGTCATCTATTACGCACCTTCCGGCAACACTTACGACAACTTAGAACCGCTGCACTAGCTGAAGAACAAAGCGTACTAATCAAGCGTGATCCGTACTTATGGCAGCTGGTCAATCAATCGGCCCCTGATTTTGTGCGTGAGCATCGCCTGACGGGATTATTTCACGATTATATTGAAGAGGCGCTCTATGCTACCGACTTTATCAGCCTAGCAGAGGCGCAAGCCTTTGACATGCTGTGGTTAGCCCAACCGCTCATTACCCGCAGCTATGAATACAGTTTTGATCCCGCGACTATCACTAAACCGTTTCAATCAGCCATTGTTCTCGATGAGGTCACCGCGTTGACGCCCGCAGCAGCTGGACATACCATTACTACGGTTCAGCATGGTACACTCATAGCACAGCATGTAGTGCTAGCCGTACCGACTCCAGTCATGCAACAGCTGCTACACACTAGTGAGGGCAAAAAACCAGTCAGTGCTCATATGTATCACCTCCAAGGCCAGTTGCAGCCAGCTTACGCCAAAGCACGCTATCATGTCTTTGACGATGATAGCCGTTTAGTCATCATCGCAGCCCAACCTGATGATACCTATCTGGTCTATACGCGTACACCATGGACAGACTTTAGCGAACTCTTTTCTAACTACACGGTGATCACACAAAAAATCTGGGATCCAGCCTTTAATGTCATTGGACCAGCCCTGACCAAACAAAATCGTGGGAACGGTCTCTATGTGGCCGGCGAACATAATATTTGTACCTTAGAAGATTCGTACATTAGCGGTATCTATGCCGCTCGCCAAATCATGCAACAATTATGAAGATACATCTACGGATTTTTACCTTTTGTATCGTCAGCGTACTGTTGACGCATAGTGCCGCTGCCTACGAATTATCAGCTATCTATAGTAATGTTGATGATCTTGGTATGACGCATACAACTTACCAGCAACAGTATCAAGGCATACCCATCTTTGGCGGACAAATCAAATGGCACCACAATCCTGCTACCGGACAACGCTTTATTACCGGGAAGG
>CAZSXL010000101.1:0-4431 GCA_964611225.1 uncultured Gammaproteobacteria bacterium | reverse complement strand
CCAAACCCTACTTGCCTGCCTCGCCGGTAGGCGGGCGACGACGCACCAGCCGAGCGTAGCCGAGACAAGGATCGTTGAGGCTGCGCCAGCGCTGGACCCACTGCACGACGTACCAGCCGACGTACGCGACATAAAACAAGTTGCTGGAGTTGCGCCATGCTGGGAAGACCAAGGTGATCTCCCCCCTCAGATCTGGTCGAATCTCGTTCTGATGCGATAGAATGAAGAGACCCTCGTCCTCACCGAGGTTGGCTTCGAGCGTCTCGGCACGACGCACCATCTCGTCACCGCTGACCGAGGTCTCGCCCAGGTTGAGGAACGGGATGAGTTCGTACTCCCGCTCGCCGAGCTTGAGGATGGTGAAGATCTGGTCGGAACGAGCTGGCGTGGTCATGATGTCCTCCTAGGACAGTTGATTGTTATTCCCATTGCGGGTGTCAAAAGCAATAGCTATGATATGTATGGCTACTGACAACTACAATCGATGCAAACAAAAAAGCGCCCTGATCAGGACACTTCCAGAAAACCTCTCAACTACACTTCATTCCGCTCGAGGCTATAGCCCTGAGCGAGTGAAACGAGTCGAAGGGGGAACAACAGCCAGATGACTTTTTGTTTTGAGTGTTAGTAACCGAGAACTTCCTTGCTCGGCCCTGAGTACACCACCCTGTGGTAAATCGAAGGGATAGGTTGTCAAAAAAACTGATTACATTTTTACTCTAAAATGATGGTTTTGTCAATACCCCGGTAGGCGAGGAGCTATAATGCTATAGGCTGTACAAAAACACGCTCATTTTGCCTTGGGGCTTATCTTTGTACTCATTCGGCAAACCCGGAATGTGAAAAGCATAGGAGACTACGCGACTGCCCGGTTTGAGTTCGGCTAGTAATTTTTTAGACAGCTTGTGCTTAATATTATCGGGCATACCAAAGACATAGACTACATCCACATTCCGTAAATCGGCTTTAAATAAATTACCTAGTTTAAAATGGGCCAAGTTAGCGTGCCGGATTAGTTTAGCCAACTGACACCAAACGTAAAACGGCCAAGCGATTTCAATCCCAACTGCATTAGCGCCTAATTTAGCGGCAGCAAAGACCACTTTGCCGTTACCACAACCTAGGTCGTAAACCAGTTCACCCGGTTTGACGGCGGCCAAACGTAACGCCCGATCGATATCACTTTGCCAGGTAGGTACCCAAGGCGCAAACGAAATTCCAGCCAAGGCGATGGGAATGAGCACGAGTAATAATATGATTAACACTACCCAAGCGATCGTCACATGCGTTCGGCCGGATACACTTTTAAGATGCCACCAGCTTGTAGTTCAATGACATCACGCCGTTTCACTTCATCGCGCAACATCAGTTCGGCAATGCCATCTTCAACCCGGTTCTGGATTAAGCGCCGCAACGGTCGGGCACCAAACTGCGGATGATAACCTTGTTTGACTAATTCAACCACCGCTTCCATCGTCCACCGTAAGGTCATGCCTTTGGTGGCCAACTGTTTACCGACTTTGCGCAGCAGTAATTCACAGACAGCGAATAGTTCGTGGGGTTCTAAAGCCGTAAAGATAGCCACATGATCAAACCGGTTAATCAATTCCACTTTAAAGAACTGCTGCAAGACCCCGTCGTTTAATAAATGATCCCGAATGGCTTCATGATCCATCCCCTGTTGGTAACCTTCCTGAATAGCGTCGGTAGCAGCATTTGAGGTGGCAATGATCATGGCATTGGTAAAATCTACCGTGCGGCCTTGGGCATCGGTTAGTCGACCGTCATCGAGCACTTGCAAAAAAATGTTATGCACTTCTTTGCTGGCTTTTTCAAATTCATCCAATAACACAATGGTAAAGGGCGTTTGGCGGATCGCTTCGGTTAAAATGCCCGGTTGCGCAGTGGTACCAAGTAATTTACCCAGGGCATCCGTGTCTTGGTATTCTGACATGTCTAAACGAATCATCCGATCCGCTGCCCCAAAATAGGTACTGGCAATGGCTTTAGCCGTTTCCGTTTTGCCTACGCCGGTTGGCCCAAGAAAAAGAAACGATGCAATGGGACGACTAGCATCGCGCACATCTTCCCGGGCGCGGCGTAGCGCCCGGGCAATGGCGGTAATGGCTTCATCTTGCCCAATAACGCTATCATGCAAAGTCTTATCGAGCAGCAATAGTTTTTGCGCTTCCGACTCAGTCAAACTAGTGACCGACACATTGGTTTTTTCTGCCACGATTTCTGCCACATGTTCCCGGGTAACCAAGGTAGTACCTTTAGCGCGTTCGCGGGCTAAAATGGCTGCCTCTTCCATCACGGCAATGGCTTTAGCTGGTAAATGACGATCTTTAATAAACCGCTCCGTCAACTCGACACAAGCCGCCAAAGCCGCATACGTAAAATAGACATGGTATTTACTCTCCACAAATGGAGCACGCCCTTCTAAGACTAAAATGGCACTATCGGTGGATAGCTCTGGCACCCGCACCACTTGAAAGCGCCGCATAAACGCTTCTTGGCGTTCAATATACTGCTGATATTCCCGCGTGGTTGTGGTACCCAACACTTTAATGTAGCCCTGGGAAATATAGTTCATCATGATCTTACCAATATCAACACTAGAATTGGTGGAACCAGCACCTAATAAGGTATGGATATCCTCAATACACCAGATAATATTTCCGGCGGCGATGACTTCATGAATGAGCTCTTCCATTTTTTGCTCTAACCCGCCGCTGGCCCCACCACCCGCAATGATGGCTCCGGGGTCGGTCACTACCAAGCGCTTATCTTGCAATGGTCCAGGGACATCTTCAGCGGTCATTAATTGGGCAATGCCTTCTAAAATGGTGGTTTTACCAACACCAGCCTCACCCATCAGCATCACGCTGCTATTACCCTCTTGCAAAATGCGGAAGGCCTCGGCAATTTCATGGTCACGGCCAATCGCGGGCATAAACTGATTGGAGCGTGCCTGCAAGGTATAGTCGAATGAAATGCTGTCTAACAATTTAGTTGGACGAGCCGTCATGGCACGGTTCATAGTGGTTTTGGGTTTACTGTGTGCCAAACTGCGGCGGCGGCGCTCGGCTTGTAATAAATCGCGCACCACATTTCCCCAGTGCGCCACATGCCGTAACTCGGCTAGCGTGACACTATGATCTTCCAATAAGGCAATCAACCAAGGATCGCTCACCACCGCACCAACAAATAATTCTAGCGGGCCAATATGTGGCCGGTGATTTAATCTGGCTTCGGCATAGGCTAATAATAACCCGGCTTGATAGCGACTGTTATGTTGCTCATCTTGCCGATGGGCTACCCGTTCACACCCCGCTTTAATATCGGGTAGGTACAGTTCCAGGCGAAATAAAGCCGCTTGCACATCAGGGGCAGCAATTAACTCATGGGCGAGATGAGCCGGCGTGACGGTCTGCTTCCAGTTGGCAGCTAAGTGTTCAGCCTGTTCTAACATCCGCTGACCGTCAGCCGATAGCATGGTATCAGCAGCGATTGCCAGTTTGGGTACTAGTTGCATGGCGGCTGCCCATTGTTGTAACGGTAGTTGGTTGATGCTGCGTAACCGGCGGTGTGGGACAACGATTTTAATCCGATTTAAAGCCGCTGTTACCCGGTAGTATAATTCCAAGTCTGCCAACACCGATAGCCAAAAGATGAATCGTTCCCACGACACGACTTGGAAAAATTGACTATAGGCCGTTGGGTCATCGATTAAATGAGTTAGTAATGGGTAGACACTGGCAATGCCGGCGATTCCCACCACCATTAAGACCAAATCATATGTGTAACCAAGCACGCGTGTCAGCACATGCCACCAGCGGTGATGTTGACCGCGATAGGCGGTCGGCCACACGACAATGTCATCATCCACAAAGGCAATATTGGCGTAACGACCGGTGCACATGCTACAACTAATCCGCTGATCCATGAGCGTACGCACAAACCCAAAGCCATGGCACTGTGGGCAGTTGACTACTGTAGACTCTGCCATACCGCACCACCTAATTGGTAAATAATATTCCCGACCACTACTACCGGTAACCCTATCCAAGCGGCAATAACAATACATTCAAAAATGATATAGATAAACGTGGCGATAGTAATCACGATCAGTTGTACCAAACGAACAGCAAAACTAATCAGTCGGCTCCAGATATCGTTATACCCATACATGGGTACAAACAAATAACGCGTTAGAATTTGCAAATTTAACGAGTGTGCATAGGAACGAATATGATCACGCACTTGGCGCAAGAGGTTGAATAAACCAGTACTATACCACCAAATGAATAACATATTTATTCAAAATGCAAATAGGGACCAAACACAAATAATCCAGTGAAGGCTACCAGATGGTAGATCAACCACCAGTCGCTATAGCCAAACAGACCAACCAGGATTGTGCCCAAC
>CAZSXL010000100.1:0-4441 GCA_964611225.1 uncultured Gammaproteobacteria bacterium | reverse complement strand
AATGTAGGCATCAATTTTACCTGACGCCAGCGCCATCATGGACTGTGCAGCCGAGCCATACGCTTTGTAATAGGTAGTATACAGGGCCAATAACGAGCGCCAATGGGCAAATTGTTCCAATGAACTACGCATCCGCACATTGCTGATCATCACCACCGTCTCCTCTAGTTGTGTTTCGGTACTGACGTGAATCCGTTTGCCGTTACAATAACTGCCCTGCCCCTTTTTGGCATAATACATTTGATCATGCATTGGATCATAAATAGCGCCATGGGTAACCGTATTATCTTTCAAAAAAGCTACGATCACTCCAAACAGTGGAATTTCACGGGCAAAGTTGGCGGTGCCGTCAAGTGGATCAATCACCCAGGTATAGCGGCTTTTGCCCGCTAAGACCCCACTCTCCTCGCTTAAAATATGATGGTAAGGAAATTTCTTACGGATGGCAGAAATCAAAATGTGTTCAGCTTCATAATCGGCTGCGGTGACGATATCATGTTGACTGGTTTTAGCCCTACCAGTGGTGACGACACCGTAATTACGTTTAATACTTTTCCCGGCAGCGCGGACAATGGTGTGAATGAAGTGATCAAATGGGGTTAGACGCATTTAGGCACGCTTACGTTTGATCACCCGGTGGATAGCAGTGATAATATCAACGGCCTTCATGTGATAAGTCTCTAACAGCTCTTCCGCTGTACCTGATTGTCCATAACAATCTTGCATACCAACATATTCCAGAGGTACTGGATAGTGCTGGCCCAAAGCTTCAGCCACGGCGCCGCCTAATCCGCCAATCACCGTTGCTTCTTCGGCAGTCACTACTGCGTTGGTCTTGCGTGCAGATTTGATAATCGTCTCAATGTCCAGTGGTTTAATTGTCGTGGCATCAATCACTTCCACCCCAATTCCCTGTTGCTCTAATTGGTGAGCCGCTTGTAAGGCTTCATACACTAGCGGCCCACAAGCCACTACAGTCACATCGCTGCCGGTATAAAACAATTCAGCTTTACCAGGTGTAAAGGGGGTTTGCTCCGTAGTAAAGACCGGGTACTTATCACGACCAAACCGGATATACCATAAGTGCGGTTCTGACAATGTAGCCATGGTGGCTTGCTGTGCACGCACAGCGTCACTAGGTACTAACACCGTGCAACTGGCAATGGTACGCATGGTCGCAATATCTTCCACGGCCTGGTGTGTAGCACCATCGGGACCAACCGAGACGCCCGCATGAGCACCGGCGACAACGCCATGTAAATGATTGTAACCAAAGGTGGTGCGAATTTGTTCCCAACAACGACCCGGCGCAAATGCCGCATAAGAAGCCATGAATGGTATTTTACCGGCGGCGGATAACCCAGCGCCAACGGTAATTAAATTCTGTTCAGCGACGCCAATTTGGACATACCGTTCCGGGAAAGCTTTTTGAAATAAGTGTGACCGGGTAGATTCACTCAAATCGGCACACAGTACCACCACGCGCGGATCTTGTTTGCCTAACTCTACCAAAGCAGCGCCGTAGCCATCACGCGTGCCAGAAGATTTAATGGTTTTGGCATCGAATAAGTTTGAGACTAAGTTGGCGGTGGTGACAATAGGCATAAGGTTATTGGATATGATCTTGTTCAATCAGCGTGCGTTCGGCAGTCAGTTCGACTAATGCCTTAGCCAATTCATCTTTGGTCGGTGGTTTACCATGCCAGACATAGTCATTTTCCATAAAGCTGACGCCTTTACCTGGGACGACATCGGCCAAAATCAAAGTGGGTTTATCGTGCATATGTTTACTTTGGTTCATGGCATCAATGATGGCTTCCATGTTATGACCGTCGATCTCTAATACATTCCAATTGAATGACCGGTACTTATCTGCCAGTGGATCTAACGGCATAATCTCTTCCGTCTTACCATCAATTTGAATGTAGTTGCGATCCATAATCACCGTCAGGTTTTCCAAGTGTTTGGAGGCAGCAAACATCACACCTTCCCAGGTATTCCCCTTTGGCTGTTGACCGTCACTGGTTAAACACCAAACGTGTTGATTCGTTTTATCCAGTTTAAAGGCCAGGGCCATGCCAGAGGCTTGTGAGGTACCAGAACCGAGTGGCCCGCTGGTATTTTCTAAACCGGGTAAGGCTTCACGATGTGGATGACCCTGCAAGCGGGTGCCGAGTTTGCGCAAGGTCAGTAATTCTTCAACTGGGAAAAATCCAGCATGTGCCATGGTGGTATAGAGCACCGGACAAATATGGCCATTAGATAACACAATGCGATCACGCTGTGGCCAATGCGGTTCGGCTGGATTGATATTGGCCACATTAAAATACAGAGCAGTAAACACATCCGCCATGCCTAACGGTCCAGCGGTATGACCAGAGCCAGCTGCCACCAAAGCCTTCAGTATATCCATACGAATATCGTTGGCTTTTAAGCGTAGTGTTTTTAAATCCGTTAAGCGTTCCATCATTATTCCCGTAAACGTTGATAAGCCAGCGCTAGATCATCGGCTTTAAATAAGTAGCTGTTCGCACACAAAATATTAGCACCCGCTTCTACCATCGCTGTTTTCGTCTTTAAACTCACTCCTCCATCCACTGCGATAGGCAACGTTGGTTTTTGTTCGTGTAGATAGCGAATTTTTTCTAAGACATCACTGTTAAAGCCTTGGGCTGCAAAACCTGGCTCTACTCCCATCACCATCACAAAGGCCAACTGATCTAAGTATTGTGTAATTTCGTAACTAGGGGTATGCGGGTTGAGCGCAATGGCCAGTGGTATATTAATATCGCGCATCAGTTGAATCAGACTATCCATATTATTAACGGCTTCACGGTGAATCACCATGCTAGATACAAAAGGTAGCGCCCAGTTGCTAACCTGTAACTCTGGATGTTTGATCATGAGATGCAGTGACACCTTAATTCCTTTCCAATCTAAGGTACTGATCCCCTCTGGATCATTGACGGTCGTGTTCGGCACAAAGTCACCATCCATGATATCCAAGTGTACTTCCTCCACTAAACCAGCGACTGCATCAATGCGCTGCTGAATGGATTGAAGATCGTGCTCTAAAATGGCTGGCCAGACGGTAATCATAATTGTTGTTCAAAGGCAGTAATCTTATCTAAACGCCGCTGATGACGATCCGCTTTCGAAAACTGCGTAGCCAGCCAGCGTTGCACGATCAGTTTGGCCGCTACCTCATCTAACCAATCACCTGATAAACCAAGTACATTAGCGTCATTATGTTCACGGGAATGTTGTGCCGCTTCCTCAGTTAAAGGGGCCACCGCCCGCACACCACGCACTTTGTTGGCGGCAATCACTACCCCGGCAGCGGAGCGACAAGCCAAGATCCCCACATCCTGACCGACCGGCTGACCAGCACCAACCGCCTGAGCGACCGCAAAGGCATAATCCGGATAGTCATCTTCTGGATCTAATACCTTAGCACCCAGGTCGGTGTAGACCATCTCCCAGTCTTGCAACCAAGTTTTGAGCTGTTCTTTTAAAGCAAAGCCGCCGTGATCGGCACCAAGGTAGATCATGCGTCTAGTATAGCATAGCCGATCATACAGACAATCATTTTGGCAAGGCTGCTTCAATCAACTCTATCCACTGTGCCTCTGACTGAATACCGAGGACGCGTTCGCCATTGATAAAAAAAGTCGGAGTGGCATCGACACCGGCCAAAAAGCCTTCGTTGAGGTCTGATTGCACTTCAGCAGCGTCGCGTTCAGCGACTACACAAGCCTCAAAAGTGGCTACGTCTAATCCGGCTGTTTCTGCCCAGGTAGAAAAAATGGTTGAACCTGCCGCCAAGGCGGATTGAGTCGCCAGGGCTTCATCATGCCAGGCCCAGAATTTACCTTGTTCATCGGCACACTCTCCGGCTTGAGCAGCTGCAATCGCCTGATCGTGAATGGTATACAGTGGGAAGTCACGATACACTACTTTAACGTCGTTTGGGTATAACAGGTAGACAGCTTCTAAAATAGGTTCGGCCGCTTTACAAAACGGGCACTGAAAATCTCCAAAGATGATCACTTCCACCGGCGCATCCGCATGCCCAAGATAAGGATCGTCATCGGCATCTGGCACGGTATAACTTAGACTAACCTGGTTAGTGTTTTGATTACCAAGGACTGTATTAGTCGTATTGGTGTTCGTGTTATTCAGGTTGTAATACTGGGTAAACACGAGCAAACCAAACGCTGCGCCTAGTAACAAAACAAAACACAATCCGATGACCAATAGTACTTTACCAAAACTATTGTACCACATAACTCATGACCGCTTTACACATGGTTTGCACTGACAAACATTGACCAAAGGCTTGCGCGGCTGGTTCAGCAGCAAAGGCTCGATAGCTGGTCAGCAAGACCACGGCCATCACCATCGCACCTAATGCCGCCCAGCGAAAGGAAGGCAGCGGAGT
>CAZSXL010000099.1:0-4565 GCA_964611225.1 uncultured Gammaproteobacteria bacterium | reverse complement strand
TTGTAAACGTTCTAAGACTTCGGCTGTAGGATGACCATATTGATTATCTTGCCTAACCTCAATCACGCACAGTTCTGGTTGCACGGCATCCAATAGTGCCTGGCTAGAGGAGGTTTTACTACCATGATGACCCACTTTTAAAATATCAATGTCATGCAACAACTGGCGGTTGACTAATTGTTCCTCGACATAAGCGCCCGCATCACCCGTTAACAATACGGATAGATCATCCTCTGCCTGTTGATAATGATATTCAGCAATGATAGAAGTATCATTGGTCTCAATCGTTTCCAATGGTTCGGCGCTAGCTGGAAACAGAATGTCTAAATACTCTGCTGGACCCAATGTAATGTGATCACCGGCCGCTACTACTAGATGTTCAATCTGCTGCTCAGTGATCAATGTTAATAATTCCTGATGCAACGGTTTAGTAGCGGGCAAGGCTGTGGTGACAATTTGTTTCACTGTATAACGCTTGGCAACTTCAACCAAGCCAGTAATGTGATCTGCATCAGGATGCGTGAGTAGCATTAATTCAATGGTCGTGTCGCCTGGCGCCATGACTTCCGGCAAACGTTCAAGCACTGTCCGGCCTGGACCACCATCAATCAAGATATCGGCACCAGAACTGGTACGAATATAAATAGCATCACCTTGGCCAACATCCAAGAATGCGATAAAGGCTCCCGACTGCGCGCCCGGTTGCTGTTGTTGGTACCACCAGCAAAGGATTGCTCCCACCGCAACAGTCAACAATACTTTAGAAAACTTGGACATAGGCATAGGGTAATTCTGCACACCATTGAACGTACCGAAGCATTAGTGACACCGCTGCACCTAATAGTTGTGCTAATGCCTGCGCGACGTCCGGTAGTAACCACGATAAAGCTGTAATCATAGCGCCAGCCAAGAGCATCAGATTAGAAATGGGAATAACAATCACGTTGGCCAGTAACGCTACGTTTGACCAAGTGCCAAAGATATAGGCAATCCAAGGTGCTGTAGTGGTGGTGGCGGCTAGCGTGGTGGTAATGGTGCTGCGTAATTCGAATGTTTCTGGTAACCAACCAGTCAACGGTTTAATCCAAGGTGTCACGTACACTAAACCAAGGGTAGCCAAAAAGGATAATTGGAAACCAACATCATGCACTAGAATGTACGGATTCACCAGCGTGACCAAACCAGCCGCCCAGGTGAGGGTGAGATAAATGCGATGTGGTCGACCAATAAATTTTCCGAGCAGTGGAATCGAACCCATCACGGTGGCGCGAATGACGGTGGCCGAAAAACCGGTCAGCACGCAAAAAGCAGTGAGCACCCCAATAATAATAGTAAGTTGGCCGAAACGTGGCAGTGCTTTAGTGGCACGAGTTAACAACTGCACCAGAATCAAAACGTGCATCCCGGACACTACTAAGATATGTACTACCCCGGCGCGCTGAAAGGCTGTATAGATAGATTCTGGAATGGTATCCTGTTCGCCAATCAACACACCAAGAATGAGCGCGGCTACGGGTTCGGGCCATAAACTTTCTACTCGCTGTTTGAGTGTATTACGGATCCAATAAATGTTACTGATGGAGGGATTCCCCTGCCGCTGATCAATGAACGTAGTTACCGGATAATCACACAAGGCTTGAATGTGATAACGCGCTAAGTATTTATCGTAGGCAAAGTCTTCGATCTGTCCTGGTAAACGGATGGTGCAGTCTAGCTGGAGCACGTCACCATATTGATAGGCTGGATAAGTCGCCGTATCGAGTTGCAGCTGCTGGCCATCACTGGTCACTACGACCAAGCGTTGTTGGTCATCATGTAACAGTGGTAACCGATTCACCATGACGGTATCTGTAAAGAGGCTACCGTCTTGGTGCGCAGTAACGATAGCGTAACTATCATACCGCCACAGACCGACCAAACCGCAGCCTACTAACCAGGGCAAAATCAACCAGCGTAACCAGCCACGATGCAAGGCAGCCACCGCACAACTGCCAATATATAGGTACAGCTGCGGCAAGTGGCTAACGCCCGCCATAAAAGCTAGCCAGGAAGCTAATGCAATGATTGAGCGATGTAATGTATACACAAAAAGCGCCCCTACTTATGTATGACGCTCTTTCTACCCCTACTTTACTCTACTGTAACCGATTTGGCAAGGTTTCTGGGTTGATCAATATCACGGCCTAAGGTATCAGCCATGTAGTAGGCAAATAATTGCAAAGGCACTAAGGTTAATAAGGGTGTGAGCATTTCTAACGTTTTCGGAATATAAATGACATCATCTACAATCCCCTCTAGTTGAGTATCACCTTCGGTAGCGATCGCTAATACTTTACCGGATCGCGCTTTGACTTCTTGAATGTTACTGACCATTTTATCGTAGACACTATCCTGGGGAGCAATGGCAATGGTCGGAAACTGTTCATCGATTAAGGCAATTGGTCCATGTTTCAAATCTCCAGCACCGTAACCCTCGGCATGTAGATAGGAGATTTCTTTTAACTTAAGAGCACCCTCAAATGCAATCGGGAAATTATATTTACGACCGATATAGAAAAAATCTCTGTACTGACTATACTCTTTAGCCAGCTTGGCAATCTTCTCTTCCTGCGCAAATAGTGCCGAAACTTTTTCTGGTAGGGCTAACAGTTCTTTGACGATCCGTTGTCCCATGACCACGCTCATCCCCCGTTGTCGACCTAAAAACAATGTCACCAAGGCTAACATTGTTAACTGTGTCATGGTGGCTTTAGTGGAAGCCACGCTAATTTCTGGGCCAGCATGGCAATAGGCACCGGCATGAACTTCACGCGCAATCGTACTGCCGACCACATTCACTAAACCTAATACCAAGGCACCTTTCAGCTTCGATTCTTTCACGGCAGCAATTAAATCGGCTGTCTCACCACTTTGCGTAATAGCAATCACCACGGTGCGTTCATCAATGACCGGTTTACGATAACGAAATTCAGCCGCTGATTCTACTTCTACCGGAATACCGACATATTCTTCAATCATGTATTCCCCAACTTGCCCAGCGTAGAGCGCCGTGCCCATGGCCACAATAATCACCCGATTGGCTTCTTGCAGACGATCAGCGTGTTCAATAAAACCACGCATGTGCGCCAACCCTTCAGCTTGTTTCACGCGGCCACGTAACGCATTCATAATGCTGTCCGGTTGCTCATGCATTTCTTTCAGCATGTAGTGCTTGTACCCTTGTTTTTGCGCTTGGGCAATATCCCAATCGACTTGGTGAATTTCATGATCGACGGTTTGCGCTTTCAGATCTTTAATATCATAACCTTGGTCAGTGAGCACACAGACTTCTCCATCGTTGAGGTAAATCACTTCGCGCGTATGTTTCATGATCGCAGCCACATCTGACGCTACGATATACTCCCCTGCTTTGATAATACCCAAAATCATCGGGCTCCCTAACCGTGCCACCAACATTTTATTTGGTTCTTTACTAGAAATAGCCACGACACCGTATGTACCAACCACTTCGTTCAACGCCGTAATGAACGCTTCTTCGAATGAGAGGGTTTTATGATGCTCCTCGATCAAGTGCACCAGCACTTCCGTATCGGTAGCGGAATAAAAGGTATGGCCTTTGGCACTCAAAGCAGTTTTGATATCGTGATAGTTTTCAATGATGCCATTGTGAATCAGGTAAATTTCTTCCTGACAATCATTATGGGGATGGGCATTCAAGTCACTCGGCTTACCGTGCGTGGCCCAGCGCGTATGGCCAATACCGACACTGCCGCCTAAGTCGTACTTGGCTAGTTCCGCCTGCAGGTTGCCCAACTTACCTTCTTTTTTGTGACAAACAATCGAGTCGGATTGAATGACCGCTAAACCAGCGGAATCATAACCGCGGTATTCCATACGCTTTAGACCATCCATAATAATGGGTGTCGCTGGTTGCTTGCCGATGTAGCCAATAATGCCGCACATGGCAGTAAGGATGCTATATTCTCAGTCTAAAGTCAACGACTACTGAACGCATTGACTTTTGCCTAATTTTACAGTATTATTTGCCCATGTTTAGAGAATCTTTACCAGCGCGTCAGCGTGCTGAATCATCGGAAACTGAACAAAACGAGAGGCTAGAACGCGGACACCGCGTGGCAATTCTCTGCCTACAATTGGAACAATATTTAGTAACGGAACCCAAGCCTAGTTGGGATGGTTTTGTAGAAACTGGTCCCGATGTTACTTTCATTTCTCCTGAGCGCATGATAGCGATGCAAAAAATGATTGCGATGGTACATCGACGCAATCAACGGTTAGAAGAGATGAAGCAAGATTTTCACCTTGATCAAAATACGCCTGAAGAAGTTGCTACATTTCTAGTTGAAAAACGAACCGGACGTTCTCCAATAGGCAGTATCAAAATGGAAATAGAGGGTGGATATATGGTTTTGTATTGCCATAATGAAGATGATTACATGGCAATCAAACAAGGAGATGATCTGAAATCTGGAGGGACTTATCATCGTGCAATAGATTGGAAATATGAAGCAGAGACTGCAACAGGGTCGGTTGAATACTTCCCA
>CAZSXL010000098.1:0-4637 GCA_964611225.1 uncultured Gammaproteobacteria bacterium | reverse complement strand
TCTAGCGGCTACTTTAATATAATAGATGGTAGTATCTTTTGAAGTAAAGGCGTTATACTCGGCACCGACGGCATCTAACTGCTTAGTGAGCTCTAAAGTACTAGGACGTTTAGTAGTACCCTTAAACATTAAATGTTCCAAAAAGTGCGAAATACCATTCGTACTAGGTTGCTCTTGGCGAGAACCAACCGGAACTAACACCATCACCGTTACCGTCTCGGTGCTAGACTGTGGGACAGTGACAATAGTTAGCTTATTGTGGAGCTTATGACGTGAGACCATGATCAGATAGATAGTGAGTTATTTGGCTAAGCGGTAGACGCACTTGTTGCATCGTATCACGGTCACGGATCGTCACCTGGTGGTCAGTGAGCGAATCAAAGTCAACCGTCAAGCAGTAGGGTGTGCCAATTTCATCTTGGCGGCGATAACGCTTACCAATACTTTGCGTTTCATCGTAGTCACAGCGGAACGATTGCATGAGTTCTTGGAAGAGTGGTTGGGCCACTGCTTTGAGTTCATCTTTCTTTGATAATGGTAGCACCGCCACTTGGTACGGAGCCATGGCCTTAGTTAAGTGCAATACCGTGCGCGTTTCTCCATTCACTTCCTCTTCTGCATAAGCGCTCACTAACATGGCTAATAATGTCCGGTCTACTCCCATGGTTGGTTCAATGACATGCGGGATGAATTTACGTTTGGGATCATTAGGGTCAGTATATTCTAAACGCTCTCCTGAAGCTTGACTATGATTAGTGAGATCAAAATCTCCCCGATACGCTAAGCCCCACAATTCTTTGCGCCCGAATGGGAAATCAAACTCAAAGTCGACTGTGCGTTTGGAATAATGAGCCCGGTCTTCCGTTGGCACTTCCAATTCATGTACCTTAGCTAAATCAATCCCATTGGTCTTGGCCCAGTCTAACATCCACTGTTTCCAAGTCGCAAAGCTGGCTTCCCAGGTCTCTGGTTCGATGAAGTATTCAATTTCCATTTGTTCAAATTCTAGAGTACGAAAGATATAATTACCTGGAGTAATTTCGTTGCGGAAGGCTTTACCAATTTGGGCTAACCCAAATGGCAAGCGCGGCCGCATGGATTGCATAATATTTTTGAAATTTACAAACATCGCCTGCGCAGTTTCTGGTCGCAAATATACGCTCGTCCCCTGCTCACTAACTGACCCAATCTGAGTTTTAAACATCGTATTAAAATCACGCGGTGCAGACAAGGTTCCGCTGCAATCCGGGCAGGTTGTACTCGTTACGTCATCAGCTCGAAACCGGTGATTGCATTTATTACACTCCACTAATGGATCATGGAAGGTGGCTACGTGGCCGCTCGCTTCCCACACTTTAGGATTCATCATGATGGCGCCATCCAAACCAAACATGTCGTTACGTTGCTCAACGATATCACGCCACCAAGCCCGCTTAATATTCATGCGCATTTGGGCGCCTAACGGACCGTAATCCCAGGAATTGGCAAGACCACCATAAATTTCACTGCCCGGAAAAATAAAACCGCGCTGTTTGGCTAGGGATACCAAGGCTTCCATCTCCATACCTTAACGACTGGCTGGATATTTTACGGTTGAGATGCGATAGATCAGACCGTTGGCGTACGCCATCATGGCAATAGCGATCGGAAAGGTAAAAAAGATGCCGATAAACAGTAATAGTAAGCCAAAGTTTGCTACCAAAGCGCAGAGATAGGTAATCAAAAAAGCCAAAATCATATTCACAATATTTGCCTTAATATAAGGCCAGACATATTGCTTAAACTGGAAAGCTGCCGCAATCGGTAAATCGAGGGCTACTAACGGTGCTGTAGCCATTTGCACCAGCGAAAAAAAGATCGCATACGCAAACAAACAGGCATAGAGCACCATGCTACCAAGCATCGCTAAGATTGAACCAACTACTGCTAACCCCTCCGATTCAGTCACGGCACCCACCACTAATGGCACAATGGCCACCACCAGGTAGGTCATAAAGAGCGCCAAAATAGGTAGGTAATAAACTACATTCACTGCAATGGATTTCCACCCCCTTGACCAATATAGCCCCCAGTCATTCCAGCTAGGGTAGTCATGTGAGCCATCGATGCCTCGCCGGGTATGGGTAATCACAAAACCGGCTAACAATGGTATGCCGATCAAGAATCCACATAGTAGGCTCAAGACAGCACCTTGCAGGCAGATCCGGACAAACCAATCCTTACCAGAAAATGGGTATTTAATAATTTCGTTAAACTGCTCGCTGGTCAAGGTCATGCCAGTAAGGATAAGTGGTTTTGACAAAAAAAGCAAGCTTTGCTAGACTCGTTCGGTATGGCACACACAAAAGCAGGTGGATCAACTAGTTTAGGCCGAGATTCCGTATCCAAACGACTCGGTGTCAAGATTTATGGTGGACAAACCGCCAAACCAGGTGAGGTCATTATCCGGCAACGTGGCACTAAATACCATCCTGGTAAAAATGTCCGACGTGGTGAGGACGATACACTATACGCCGCCAAATCTGGAGTAGTTGCATTCAATATTCGCAAAGTCAAGAACTTCACCGGTCAATTTGTTCGTCGACAATACGTCCACGTTACTTAAACCGGTGATTAAATAACCCCGCATATAAAATGCGGGGTTATTTGTTGTGCGCGTTATTTGCTTGCCTTAATACAAGCTTTCACAAAAGCCAGATAAAGCGGATGTGGTTCTAAGGGACGTGACTTAAATTCAGGATGAAACTGCGTGCCGACAAACCACGGATGTGGTTTATATTCGGCAATTTCGACTAAATCCTGATCCGGATTCAGACCAGAAAAAACCACCCCTGCCTTCTCTAAGGCTGCCTTGTAGTTGTTATTGAATTCATAACGGTGACGGTGGCGTTCAGAAATCTCGCGCTGACCATAGGCTTGGTAAGCTTTAGTGCCTGGTTTTAAACGACACCGGAAGGCACCTAACCGCATCGTGCCACCATAACGATTGAGCTTGATATTTTCTGACTGCTTTGGATTAATGTGGATAATAGGATGTTTAACGTGCGGTGCCATCTCGACAGTATTCGCTTGCGTCAATCCTGCTTCATGACGAGCAATTTCAATCATCGCTAACTGCATGCCGTAGCATAACCCAAGATATGGTATTTTTTGTTTGCGGACATATTGAATAGCTTTAATAATCCCTTCTACCCCACGGGTACCAAACCCACCCGGTACAATCACACCATCATAGCGCTTGAGCTCCGCCACTTTGGCTGGATGTTTTTCGTAGGCTTCCGAATCAATCCAGGTGAGCACTGGCTTACGGTGTTGTGCCCAGGCTGCATGTTTAAGCGCTTCAATCACTGAAATATAGGAATCCGATAAAGTGTAGTCTCCTGTACCAAAATATTTACCTACTACAGCAATACGCAATTCTCGCGTAGAATGAACGGCCCGTGCCACCATCGCATTCCAATTCTGCATCTGGGTACGGCGGGGTTTTAATTTTAACTGCTTCAGTATTTTATCACCGAGCTGTTGCTTTTCCAGAACCTGGGGCAACTTGTAAATCATATCAATATCTGGCGCAGAAATTGCATGCTCAGTAGGAATACCACAAAAAATCGCTAGCTTTTCTTGCCGTTTACGATCTAGGGCATGAGCCGCACGCGCGATGATAAAGTCGGTTTGGATGCCAGCAGCGTTTAATGTACGTGAAGCCGATTGGGTTGGCTTCGTTTTCATTTCACCGACCCGTTCCGGAATCGGTAAATAACTCACCAGCATAAAGCAAACATCATCAGGATAGCGCGTCCGCATCATCCGGGCTGCTTCCAGAAACAAGATATTTTGATACTCTCCAACCGTACCCCCAACTTCAATAATGGTGACATCGGCTTTAGATTCACGTTGCGCCGCTTGAATGCGACTAATAATCTCTTCTGGAATATGCGGTACTACTTCGACACAGGCGCCTTTATATTCTAAATTACGCTCTTTACGAATGACTGTGTCATACACCCGCCCGGTGGTCATATAATTGACGGAGTAAATGTTCGTATTCAGAAAACGTTCATAGTTTCCAATATCTTGATCGGTCTCATCGCGATCTTCCGTGACAAACACCTCGCCATGTTCCGTTGGGTTCATTGTGCCAGCATCCACGTTAATGTAGGGATCAGCTTTAACCGCGGTGACGCGCAAACCTTTGGATTGTAAAATCCGACCAATACTAGCAGCCGTGACGCCTTTACCCACGCTGGACATGACTCCGCCTACTACAAAAATATATTTTGGATGGATGCGTTTAGCCATAACCTATGCTGCGACCACCTTAATCATCAGATTAGCCACTGTCTGGCCAGGTAATTGCACCGTGGCACTGTGTTCACCAACTTGCTTGATGGTAGGTATGGTCAGAGTCGCAGCCGGTAGTTCAATCTGTAGCTTGGTTAAGGCGGCTAACACGGCATCCTGATGGATGGTCGCAAATAGTTTGCCTTGGTCGTTTGCTTTGGCTGACAGCTGTACGGTAGTATGCGCTAGTTGCTCAACTAACTGAGCGTAGCGCTTGGTTTGAGTGGCCTGATCAACTTGCTGTTGTGCCTGTTTAGATTCAGCCTGAGTGACGTTCTCAACGGTGGCTGCACTCG
>CAZSXL010000097.1:0-4791 GCA_964611225.1 uncultured Gammaproteobacteria bacterium | reverse complement strand
ATCATGGCTTTGCGGTCGCTGAGCGTACCTTGCCCAAAGCCTGGCAAGTATCGTATCGTAATGCTAATGATCATTCGGTAGAGGGGATTAAACACCGCACTAAACCATGGTGGTCGGTGCAGTTTCATCCCGAAGCGACGCCTGGTCCGAACGACGCCAATTTTTTATTTGACGAATTTGTGCGCGCCCTATGAAAAAACCAAAACGCATTCTGATTCTGGGGTCAGGCGGCTTACGCATTGGCCAAGCGGGTGAGTTTGATTACTCTGGATCACAAGCCATCAAAGCTTTCAAAAGTGAGGGGATTAAAACCATTCTGATTAATCCTAATATTGCGACCGTCCAAACCGATCCTGACATGGCGGATGTCGTTTATTTCTTGCCACTGACCGTCGAGTTTGTAGCGCGCGTCATTGCCAAAGAAAAACCGGACGCCATCGCCTTAAGCTTTGGTGGTCAAACTGCCTTAAATGTCGGTTTGGCTTTGGAAGACACTGGTGTCCTAAAAAAATATCACGTTAAGGTCTTAGGTACTCCCACTAACAGTATCCGTCTAACCGAAGATCGTGATTTATTTGCCAATGCCTTGCGTGCTATTAAGGTGACTGTGGCTAAGAGTGTGGCGGTTACTACCGTAGTAGCAGCTAAAAAAGCTGCTGCCCGCATTGGCTACCCTATCATGATTCGCTCAGCGTTTGCTTTGGGGGGTGAGGGATCATCTAAAATTAATAATCAGCGCCAGTTGATCAACCGGGTTACTGAAGCCCTCGCTAATGTTCCACAAGTATTAATTGAAGAATATCTTGGTGGCTGGAAAGAGATTGAATATGAGGTCGTGCGCGATAATCAAGACAATTGTATCACTGTCTGTAACATGGAAAACTTGGATCCGATGGGTATTCATACCGGCGAAAGTATTGTGGTGGCGCCATCACAAACGTTATCGAATCGCGAATATCATCTGCTCAGATCAGTGGCGCAGCAGGTAGTGCGGCATTTGGGTATTGTCGGGGAATGTAACATTCAATATGCCTTAGACCCCTGCTCTTTACGTTATCGCGTGATTGAAGTGAATGCCCGGTTATCGCGCAGCTCGGCTTTGGCATCAAAAGCCACTGGTTACCCATTGGCCTATGTGGCGGCTAAACTTGCGCTCGGTTATAGTTTGGTGGACTTGCAAAATTCGGTGACCAAATCAACCATGAGTTGTTTTGAGCCAGCTTTAGATTATGTGGCCGTTAAAATTCCACGCTGGGATCTGAAAAAGTTTAAATCGGCTGATCATACCATTTCTACAGAGATGAAATCAGTGGGTGAGATTATGGCCATCGGCCGGACCTTTACCGAAGCGCTCCAAAAGGGGATTCGCATGTTGGGTGCAGGCGATGATGGCATGGTGGCTAATGCCCGCCCGATTACTGACTATATGGCGGATATTACCCTGCCAACGGATCGTCGCTTACTGGCCTTAGCAGCCGCCCTCGAAGATGGCCACACGGTTGAGAAACTACACCACCTGACTAAAATTGATCCGTGGTTTCTCAACCAAATCAATCGGATTGTACTGGAAGCGCGCAGCCTTAAAAAAGCTAAACTCACTAAAGATAGTCTCCGCTCAGCCAAACAACTAGGATTTTCTGATCAGCAAATTGGACGGTTAATCCATCAATCCGCCGAATCGGTGCGTAATTTACGCAAACGCTACCACATTCTGCCGGTGATAAAACAGATCGATACGTTAGCTGGTGAATATCCAGCTAAAACGAACTACCTCTATTTTACCTATCATGGGACTGAACACGATGTCACACACACTAAACAGGGAGTGATCGTCTTAGGCAGTGGGCCGTATCGGATTGGATCTAGCGTGGAATTTGATTGGTGTTGTGTCCAAGCGGTCAAAACTATCCGCGAGCAAAAACGGATCAGCATTATGGTCAATTGTAATCCAGAAACCGTCTCCACTGACTATGATATTTCTGATCGGCTGTACTTTGAAGAACTGACCCTGGAACGTATTTTGGATATTGTTGAGTTTGAACATCCCGCTGGCGTGATTGTATCGATGGGTGGACAGGCCTCCAATAACTTGGCGATCGATCTACAAACAGCTAAGGTACCGATTCTAGGCACATCGCCCACCGATATTGATCGCGCCGAGAACCGCCACCTATTCTCGCAGTTATTAGATACCATTGGTTTAGACCAACCCACCTGGAAAGAAGTCACTACCTTGGCATCGGCTAAACAGTTTGCGCAGCGCGTTGGTTATCCGGTATTGATTCGCCCGTCGTATGTCTTATCTGGAGCAGCTATGAATGTAGCTTTTTCAGCCGAGCACTTAATGCATTATCTGCAACAAGCGGCTGAAGTATCGAGTAAGTATCCAGTGGTAATCTCCAAATTTATCCAAGGTGCCCGCGAGATCGAATTTGATGGTGTGGCCGATCATGGTCAGTTAAAACTGTATGCCATGCCCGAACATATCGAAAATGCCGGTGTGCACTCGGGT
Source organism: uncultured Gammaproteobacteria bacterium (assembly GCA_964611225.1). GTDB lineage: Bacteria > Patescibacteriota > Patescibacteriia > UBA9570 > UBA9570 > UBA9570. Next base: position 2,279 of record CAZSXL010000097.1, on the reverse strand, counting down.
GATGCCCATGCAGTGTTTCCACCCCAACGCACTTATCTAGAAACGATTCGGCGCACGAAGCAACGGATGCGTGATGTGGTTAAAGCTTTGAATATTACCGGACCATTTAATGTCCAGTTTCTCGCCAAAGATAATCAGATTAAAATTATTGAATTGAATTTACGGGCATCCCGCAGTTTTCCATTTGTCTCTAAATCGGCCAAAATTAACTTTGCTCGGATCGCAACCGAGATTATGCTGGGCAAATCCGTCAGCGTTGATTTTAAACGCTTTGATCTCGATTACGTCACGGTCAAAGCACCCCAATTTTCCTACAGTCGGATCAAAGGTGCTGACCCGATTTTGTATGTGGAAATGGGTTCAACCGGAGAAGTAGCGGCGTTTGGCGATGGTTATCAAGAAGCGGTCTTAAAAGCGATGCTAGCCGCTGGCTATACGATTCCGGAACGTAAGCGCTTGTTAATTTCCGTGGGATTAGATACGCATAAAGCTAGTCTGATACCATTTGTTAAAAAACTAGCTCGGCATCACTATAGTTTGTTCGGTACGGAAGGCACGGCAGCCTTCTTCCGTAAGCAGGGGATTAAGATCAGAACGATCCGTAAAGGAGCGGCTGTAGTGAAGGCAATTGAGAGCAAACGTGTAGACTGTGTGATCAATATACCCCGTCAGTACACGCATAAAGAGCTAACGGACGGTTATCGCATGCGCCGCGCCGCTGTCGATTGGCACGTCCCGTTGATTAGTAACGTCCAAATTGCTAAGATCTATATCAACGCTATCTGCAATCTTACCTTAGAGGATTTAACCATCAAAGCTCGGCATGAATACTAGACATATTATTACCGCCGAAACGTTTGCTCGTCCCTGGATTGAACAAGTGATTAACCGGGCTGAACAATTCTTGCAGGATGGGTTTGTGCATACACTGCCAAACAAAATCATTGGTACGTATTTCTTTGAACCTTCCACTCGTACGCGTTTATCATTTACCACTGCTGGTTATCGGTTGGGTGCCGAGGTAGTTGGGTTTGATAATGTTGCCGGCACTTCGATTGCCAAGGGAGAGTCACTGGAAGATACTATCCGCATGGTTTCCAACTATAGTGATGTCATCATCATGCGTCATCCAGAAACCGGCAGTGCCAAACGCGCCACCGACATTGCAACCGTTCCTGTCATTAATGCTGGTGATGGCGCTAACCAACATCCTAGCCAAACTCTGCTCGATCTCGTGACGATTAAGCAAGCCCTTGGTCGGCTAGATGATTTTAAAATACTGATGATCGGGGATATTGAATATTCACGCGTTGTGCACTCGCTTGCCGATACGTTAAAGTTGTTTAACAACGTTGAGCAAGTACTCATTAATCCAATGAAGGAATCGTACCAACCACATTTGGCTGATGCTGATATTATTCTGGTTACTCGAGTACAACATGAGCGCTATAGCGATGCTAAGGCAGTAGAAGAATTTAAAGAGTCCTACTGCTTTTCGGTGGCAGATGCACAGCAAATGAAGTCTGGTGCTAAAATTATTGCGCCCTTACCACGTCTTAGTGAGCTGCCCACAACACTTGATCTCTTGCCACAGGCCTATTATTTCCAACAAGCCTCCTTTGGTGTGCCAGTGCGCGCGGCCTTGCTGGAGTATGTCTTAGGGGTATGGTAACGCTACCGGGGTTAATTGATTGTCACGTTCACTTTCGCGTCCCAGGACAAGACTACAAAGAAGATTGGGTGACTGGTTCAGCTGCAGCCTTAGCGGGTGGTGTTACCGCTGTCATGGATATGCCAAGTAATGTACCTCCTATTCTGACAGCTAGTGATCTGGAGCATAAACAGAAGCTAGTCGAACAGACTACAAAAATTCAATATCGTTTAGCCATTGGGGTTACTGATGATTCCATTCATGAAACCTTAGCTAGCCAAGGTCAGGCTTGCGCCATTAAAGTGTACTTACAGCCACACGCCACTGGTATGGGAATAACACGAGATGAAACCTTACATACCTTATACCAAGGTGCTGAGAAATTAATTTTAATTCATGATGATACGGGTGTTGATCGGATTTTGCCATTCGTGCGCCAATACAAAAAACCGACTTATTTTTGTCATGTTTCCACCATTCAAGAATTGAAGTTAATCGCTCAAGCCAAACAAGCTGGTTTACCAGTTTATGCTGAAGTGACCTTGCATCATCTATGGTTAGATCAAACCAATCAAACTCTTGGGCAGCGTGCCAAGGTTAATCCGCCATTACGCTCCGCAGCTGATCG
>CAZSXL010000096.1:3020-4879 GCA_964611225.1 uncultured Gammaproteobacteria bacterium | reverse complement strand
CGCGGGCAAAACGTGACACGGGACTGCCACTGTCACCTTTCCGGGCGGCGCAACGTTGGCACTGCCTTAAGCTTATGCTAAACTTGGCGTTATGAAGAAGTTAAGTTTAATTGTCTTAGTGCTCGTAGGCGTGAGTTTGATTGCCGGGTTAGCCTGGTTATATTACCACCAACCGGTCATGACCACCGAGATCGTGAATCGACCAGCCACTTGGACTAGTGATATCACCAACGAACTAGTGATTGTGCAGTTAAATCCAACGGCTGACAGTCAGTATAGTGTTGATTTAGAAAATTTTGGTACCGTTACCTTTAATACTATTGGTGAAACCCAAATAATCAACCAACATCAACTCAAGTTAGTCAGTGCGACGGAATCTACCGCTCAAGTGCTCGTCTCCGCTACGGTTTCCGAATAGCGCCATTACTGTGCACCAACCATTTACCAGTAGTCAGGGCGGTTAATCCCATTGGTCCGCGGGCGTGTAATTTTTGTGTGGCAATACCGACTTCAGCTCCTAATCCAAATTCAAAACCATCCGTAAAGGCCGTGGAGGTGTTCACATACACAGCCGCAGCATCAATCACTTGTTGAAACTGGTCGGCTAGCTTTTTGTTATTGGTGATAATGGCTTCAGAGTGTCCTGATGTATACCGTTGAACAAAAGCAATCCCAGCTTGGGCAGATGTAACTGTTTTGATGGACATCCGTAATGACAAGAATTCTTTGCCATAATCACTTAGGCTAGCTCGTTTTAATAATTCCTTTGGATACAACTGTTTTAGGATAGTGAAGCTAGGCTGATCAGCCCGGATTTCAACCCGATAGGTTTGTAACAAAGGTGCTAGTAGTATCAATAGTGGTTTAAGGACTGAACGTTCTACTACCAAACAATCAAGGGCATTACAGACGGTACAGCGGCGCACCTTAGCATTCGTCACCACGCTGGCAGCCAGTTTCAGGTCAGCCGTTTTTTCGACAAAGGTGTGACAGACACCAGCTCCCGTTTCAATCACTGGGACAGTGGCGGTCTCGCGCACAAACTGAATTAAGCGCTCACTGCCGCGTGGAATGACAATGTCCACGTATTGCCTGGCTTGTAATAATGCGGTCGTGACTGTACGGTTTTTGGGATCAAGTAATAATACCGAGGCTACCGGTAGGTGGTATTGACGCAAAACGGTTTGAATAATCTGTACCAAAACCTGGTTTGTTCGATAGGCGTCGCTACCGCCTTTCAGCACCACCGCGTTACCGGTTTTAAAACAGAGACTCCACACTTCCAGCGTGACATTGGGTCTGGCTTCATAGATCACACCCACCACGCCCAGTGGTACGCGGCGCTGTTCAATCTGCAGTCCAGACGGTCGCTTAGTTTTGGCTAGTAACTCACCAATGGGGTCAGCTAATTGTGTAATCGCTACAATACTACTAGCCATCTCGCTAATCCGTTGTTCGGTTAACGTTAAGCGGTCAGTCATGGCATAGTCTTTGGGAACAGCCCTGAGATCTTTGCCGTTGGCAGCTAGAATAGTGTTAGTGTGGTGCACCAGCGCTTTAGCTACTGTCCGCAGTACCTGATGTTTTTTGGTCGTAGCCAAACTAGCCAGGACAATACTAGTGGCTTTGGTCTTGGCTAGTTGCGTATTAAGCAGCATTGGATAGTTCTTTAGCGCGTTGATAAGCGGCTTGTAGTATCTTCACCCACTGGTTATCTTTTTCCAGCACAGCTAATCCGGCGGCCGTGGTACCGCCTTTTCAAGGAACTTGTTTGCGTAGTTCAAAAGACCACAATCCCGGAGTTTTTTATAAGGTACGACCACCGAAGCACGGTTCCACCACCACGGGGTCACCCTCTT
>CAZSXL010000096.1:0-3010 GCA_964611225.1 uncultured Gammaproteobacteria bacterium | reverse complement strand
TGATTGTTTTAATAAGGTAGCAGCACCGAAGAACGTTTCTACTACTAGCAGTTCAGCTTGTTCTTTCGTTAAGCCAAGTGCTTGCGCAGCCGTACTATATTGTTCGATCATGGCAAAAATAAAACCAGGACCAGAAGCGCTAATGGCCGTGGCTTTATCGATACCATCATCATTCAGCACGTCTACGAGTGTGCTTACTTTGGAAAAGGCTGTCTGAAACCACTCTGTCTCCGTCTGCGTAACCGCTGGCGTTTTGCACCAAGCCGTCATCCCTAAGCCAATTTTAATCGGTGTATTTGGCATCGTCCGAATGACCTTAGCACTGTGGGTAATCTGCATTAAAGTAGTCGTGGTGATACCAGTCATGACGGATATAATCAGTGCCTGACTGAGCGGTAAAGCAGTCAGGAGTCTAAAATCTTGTGGTTTGATCGCCAAACAGACAATATCAAAATTCTGCCACGGGGTGGTTGAGAACGTCTGGCGGTTAACCATGGTGATCTGATGATCAACGTTCAAAAAATCTGCCAGTATTTTACCAATGGTACCAGAGCCAACAATCGCTACTCGTTTAGACAGATTAGACATAGAGTAATTTGAGTTTGTTGGCATGCACCAGTGGTTTTTCGAGCTGTTGTTTATTCTGGATGGCTTGTTTTACGACATCAGCATCATAGGCCACTACACCACAGGCCACAATTTGTCCGGCGGCATTTTCTATACTGACAATATCGTCAACTTTAAATTCGCCTTTAACGTGTTTGATGCCAACCACTAACAAACTTTTACGTTGTTTAATAGCTTCTTCGGCACCTGCATCGATGACCACTGATCCAAAGTTATTGCGTGACGATAAGAACCAGCGGATCTTGGCTTGTTCAGAGCGGCTTGGCACAGCTTGTGGCATAAAGACCGTGCCAGGAGGGATGTCATCAGCGATGCAATCATAGGTGACTGGATTCATGCCATTGGCAATGACGGTGGGAATACCGGCATACCAGGCCAGGCGCGCTGCTTCTACTTTGGCATACATCCCACCAATGCCGACGTCCGATGTTTGACTATTGATCATCCGTAAGAGCACGTCTGGTTCTTTAATGGTATGAAATTTTTTGGCAGCTGGTTCGGTAAATGGATTTTTATCAAACACACCGTCGGTATTGGTCATGAGTACCAAGCGGTCCGCATCCATTGCAATCGCAATGATAGCGGCCAGGCCATCGTTACCACCAGACGATAACTCTAATGTCGTAATAACATCATTACCATTAATAATCGGCACAATGCCCTCATCCAACATATGCTTGAATACCGCCGTAGTGTTGTAATAACGATTCAGTTCAGAAAAGGTATTACGGGTCAGTAAGGCTTGGGCAACAGTTAAGTGTACACGACTAAAGGCTTCCACCAGTGCGTGAATAATATAAGGCTGACCAACAGCAGCATACAGCTGGCGTCGTGCCATGGTGGTGTATTTACTTTTTTCTTCCGGTGTTAGCTGGACATGATGCTTGCCCTCGGTGGCCGCACCAGAACAGACAATGATAAATTCGTGACCAGCTTTTTTTAAAGCGGCAAAGTGTTCAGCTACGGTGTTCAACCAAGCTTGCTGTAATTGTTTTGTCCCATTCAGCAAGACATTGGAACCTAATTTCACTACCAAACGCATGTCGAAACAATACTGATCTTTTGACGTTATGTCAATCGTTGTGTACCGTAGGGTGTATGCTGATTGCTCATGGACCACTTGGTTATTTGATCGCTTATGCTAGCCAGCGCTATTGGCAGCCGCTGGTTGCAAAGCCACAACACAAGCTCGTATTTTGGGCTGCAGCCATTGGCGGAATTTTTCCAGACATTGATTTGTTCTATTTTTATTTCATCAATTCCAGTGTCTCACACCGTCAGCTTCTAACCCATAGTTTTTTGACCTATGGATTGGTTTTACTGATTGCATTACTGTGGCTACGGTTCATTCCGTATCTCAAAATAGCGGCCATCTGCTTACTGTTCTTTACGCTAGGAGCTATCAGTCATATCTGCGCCGATATGTTCATTGGGATGGCGGCTGGTCTTGCTCCCATGAGTAATGTCATCTTTGGTCTCATTTCTATTCCTTGGTACCGTGACAGCGTATTCATTCAGTATAATCTAGCCACTAACTTTACTGCTGAGTTAGTTATAATCATGGTGGCAATAGGAACCCTAATCAAGCGGTGGAAACTTTGGCTGGTGGTCTCAGCTGGCGCCGGAGTGGCGGTTGCCTTGACCTTTATTTGGTTGAACGGTCACGCCTATAAACCAGACGGATGGTTTTACTATAGCGATGCTGACCAGGATGGGGCAATCAATGCAGCTGATCGGGATATCGACGGTGATCAATTAGTGAATATGATTGATCCGGATATTGATAACGATGGCATTGATAACAGCCAGGCTTTTTATCTTGAATTATTCTCCGCTGAGCAAGCATTATTTGATTACAGTTTTGGATATCCGCTGGAAATTGCCTTACGCCTTAGTCTGGTCAATGATCAAGTGATGGTGCAACGATTGTTTGCGAACAGCGGTATTTTTTTTACGACCGAGATGGCCAACGACTATGCTGCCCGGCCGGATGGTTATCTGTTCGAGCCAACCAATAATCAGTTCGCCGAAGAACCGAGTAATGTGATCAATTGGTTAGATCACACTAACCATTTGTTGCCGGCAGATGCCCAGCGCCAAGAATTTGATCTAGTATTCTTTCAATCTGGTGTGGTAGCCGTCTTCACCCGCTTAGATGATGGTACGGATGTAGTGCTAGATGTGGATGCTAGTCATCCGTACACACGGTATGAGGCCTATACCACTGTGGCAGAACGGGAAGGTGGTGTAATCGCTATTGGTCGTGTGCTGCCAAAACCCTACAGCAAACGGTATTAGTGTAAAAACCAATACTGTAGACTGGTAAAGACCACTCCACAGATACTGCCCACTACAATCTGCCAGGGAGTGTGTCCTAACCGTG
>CAZSXL010000095.1:0-4904 GCA_964611225.1 uncultured Gammaproteobacteria bacterium | reverse complement strand
TGGTTAGCGCTGAACCAACATCATCGCCCATCACGTCACCAGTCAGCTGGGTGTAGGTTGACAGTGATCCAGATACGAGTAAGTTGGATCGTCCATAGATAAGATAAATTGCACCAATATAGCCAAAGGTGTCGTCCTCTTCGTCATACACTGCGTTATTTGCTCCAACTACAATATCATCATAGCCATCACCGTTCAAATCACCAGTGGTAACGTCTTCGCCAGCGTAATCGTCAACCGCTGCACCAGTGAATTGCACCTGGTTGGAAATGGCATCGTTGGCTAATTGATCGGCTTGACCATACACTAAGTAGATAGCCCCTTTCGATCCACTGCCATTACTAGGTCCCGAGATAATCGTGTCGGCATAACCATCATTATTGATATCTCCTGTAGTCATAGCCTCACCGAGAGACTCTGCTCCACTGCCGGTATATTCGACTAAACTGGATAAACTAGTATCGGCCGACACCACCCAAGGTAGTGCTAGTAAACTACCAACCAAGAGATACTGTTTGATTACATAGACCATAGTAGTTCGCATTAAGAGTTCTCTAGGCAAGCTTCTAGATCCGCTTGTGCTTCAGCATTAGGTAGGGTGACTGGATTTCCGTTGGTAGCATAATGTTGCTTATCATCAGTTTCAAAGGATTCATCAGGAAAAGTGACTGTCTCTTTAGTAGATAACTCATAGGAACCAGCTTGTTCATAGGCTCCTGAAATTAGCGCTTGGGCTGACAGCTTCTCATCACCAGCATCACAGGTGTTTGAGAAATCTTGCCAATAGACCCAGACCGTACCATCTGGCGCGGTAATGGCTTCTGGGACACTCGCCTGCTCAACTACTTCTTCAAGATCTGACCAGTGCACTAGATCTGTGCTGGTAGCACGATAAATGGAACGAGCACATAACTCACATAGTGAGCGATCAGTACAACCTAGATCGTTTGGAATCCCCTTCACAAATAATACCCAGGTACCATCAATCTCCGATCGTCGAGCAATGGCAGTGTCACTCAGTAATAAGTTGTCAGTTTGTTGATCCGTAAAGATACTAGTAGCTGAACCAAGTTCCAGTTCATTCATCGATGCCACGGGTTGCTGCAAGACACACACTGAATCTAGCGCTGTAGCGGATTGAGTAGCATCACTTAAGTAGGTTAAATAAATGTCGCCCGAGATCATGCTAAACATTAAATTACGCCCTTCATCATCGGTAAACACCTGAGAGGTCTTACCCTGAGTTAACGCATTCACTGGTTTACAGCCGCTGGCCGAGGATGGGCCAATCGCTACGACTGCATCATCATCCACTACTGGGCAGCTCGATTCGGCATACAATAAACGATTAGCGCCACGCGGATCAGCTACGCTGCTACGTGCGGTCATTATCCAGCTGCCGCTGGCCAGCCGACTAAATACCGGGTCGCCATAGGCATAACTATGGTTTGCTCCTTGCGTCCATTCAAGCACATTACCACTATCGTCTGGCTGGTAACTATCGATGGTCATGCCATCGCTGGTTTTACCAACGCGCACGGAATTATTACCGGAACCATTCATAAATGGACCAACAATTTGATACAAAAAAGCAATGTCTTGCGTTGTGGTACTGTCAGTGGCTGTAGTTTCGTCCACACTAACATTACTGTTCTGGGAATCAACAGACACTGTAGTGTTAAGATTGGATGCATTCACCGTTTGATTTAGATTAGTATTGGTATTTGTGTTTTGTTTTGTAGTTGAAGTTGTGCAACCTACTAGCAGTACTGCCGAAACTGCTAGGATAAAAGATATTTTTTTCATATGTTATAGTTTAACATTATTAGGCTAAAATTTGTATACCATCTGTATGCAGCACTGGAGTGACGAATACAGAAAGTGGCTGGTGCGGATGTGAGGTTCGAAACCTGCTTCATCCTACACCAGCGAGCTGCTCCTCACACTGAAGAGACTATCTACCCGGGGGAGTCTACTTGGACAGCTTTATTATTGCCTGTCCAAGCGTACAATGCCTCACAAGGTCGTCTGACGGAGAGTACAAAGCACCGCCGTGCCAGTAGCCGACCAACCTATTCTTAACCCTGAGTCGGAAATAGGTCGGTTTGGCACCCTGGATTATACTTACTACCACGTTCTTCATGCCACACCTCTTCAACCTCACCTGGTTCACCTGCCAGGGTCAACGGTTGGGGGATGCCGTGCCTAATTGCACAGTCACCCTCGCTAGTCACAACTATTTAGTTATGAATATGGAGGGTGCGACAAACAAAAAACGGCTCAAGAAGATGGCCGCAAAAAATAAGTTGAACAATACAGTTGTTGATGTAGGTTCTGGCAAGAGTAAGCTCGACTTATGCGTTCAGCATGCGATCTTCGTAATTGAAGTGAAGATCATCATACAAGGCTAGCCGAAGTGGTTAAGAACTACTCTAGTTCTAGCACTTCCTCTACATCGGGCATAAGGATCTTGCCAGTGATTGGGTTTTCAAGGGACGAATGATGGACACAGAGTAGATCAATTGGGATATTGTGTCAATAGCTGCACCCCGCTAAAGCAATGGGTAATGGTCAACTTTTTTGCTCAGTTTTACCACTGTAATTTAGCAACACTAATATAAAGCTAGCAGCAAAACTAAAATGGATGCAGACGGCTAGCCAACCAGCCGTGCCACGGGCTCCACTGTACTGCCCATACAATAAAACCACCAACACTAAAGTTTGAAACAAGGCAAACATTTGCAATACCTGTTTTTGCATCACTGCTTTTACACTATTACGCATCGTCCAACTCAACCAACCCATACTTACTAAGCTCACGCCAGCTATTCTAGATAACAAAATACCTTCAGGTTCAGTCAATGTAGAGCCAGACAGACTGGCAGCAAAGTGTGGAAAAAACAGCGGGAAGATACCAAGCCCTATTTCGACGACTGCCTGTACGATTAGTAGCACTTTGATTGAATGTGGATTCTTAAACATAGTTGTGATACTTAAATTAATTATATTGTACGATCTGTGTTCACCACCCAATGTGACGCGCACGGTTCGTAGCTGGTGGAGACGGTGAAGACACAGTGTTCTTCATCATCCTGTACCCACCAGCAACTCCCCCTTCATTTTTCCTAGGAAATTCTCTTCACAGCAACTGCATTGAAGTAGAAGTCCTGCGCGACTGGTTCCCAGACCAGCCGCCAGCCTGTACGAATGAAGCTGAGGGTGGCTACTTCCTCAGCATCCCCTCCTTCCCCTCTCTGGGAGCCGGGGAAAACCAGCTGCAGTTTCTGATACTCGCTGGCAATTGCTGCCGCGTTCGCCAGAAAGTATTCTGCATCTTCCAGCGTAGCACGGCACCTGCTATTGTAAGCTCGTCGTAACATGAGCTCACCGGAGATAGAACGGTCACCATCGCGCATGACCGGTTCAAGAGCGTATTGCCTCTCATTGAAGCCGACGATGTATGTCATGTTCACCTCTATCATACCTGGTTTCACCACCTGCAGGATTTGTGAAAGTTGAGATAGAACGTAGGTTCGGGATTCTCGAAGCATCTATGAAATTGCCGAGAATACTACCTAACTACGTTCGTTCAATCGTCCTCCTACTTGATTAGACCTAGGCGTTTTTGCAATCTGGGATATAGCGGCTCGGGTGAGGACATTACCTCGCGCACCGCTGCCCATTTCAACTCAGCCCATGCTGAGCGGAGCGAGGCATGATCAATCAGCATGTTTTCCGACGCAGCACAGGCAGCGAGGAAGGATTCCTCTGAAACGTCCTGGCCCTCCGCGATGAACTGCTCGGCCATACAAAAGATTAAACCCTCACTCTGCCGACTACACTTCTTGTACTTACATGCCTCGATCATGTGAGCGATGAGCAGGAAGCCCCAGACCCTAGGCCATCGATCGTGCAACCAATTAGGTAAGGGATGTTGTAAAACATACCTTACGACCAAGGGCATTGGCAGCTTGCAAGCCAGTACTGCGTGCAGATGTTCTGCAAAGTACCACGTGCTGCTCATTGGTTCCTCCGCTCAACCTCACCTGGTTCACCACCTCCAGGATTTGTTGGAGTAATGTGATAGTTCTACGCCTTATGCGTAACTACTTACTAGAGATCTTCAAATGGATCATAGGGCTTTTTCCGTGGCATCACGAATCTGGACGGGGCGCGACCCGCCAAGGCTCGCCAGGTCTCCAGGCGTCGCTCGAGACGCTGCTTAGCCTCGAGCAAGTCCTCCTCTTCTTTTTTCAGTATAGCCTGTAGCCAGGCGGTGCTGATTGCCTGGCGGGTGGCCAAAGACAAGTCTGGTGTCTGACCGCGTGCTGCGACCACGCCTACCAGCCGACTTTCTGCTTCAAACCTATAAAACGTGTAGGCCGGTGCAGAAAGATAGCGCACATTGTTTTGCAGAAAGTGCCAGATCTGATCTTGCAAGAAGCTTCTGTGGCTGAAGTTTGGCTTGTCGCCACTCCAGCCTTCGAGCTGCAACAAGACCAATTGCTGCCACTTCTCAAAGCACCACACTTCCTTCCCCCAGTCGTGGCTGAGGGTCCGTGCCCACGGCATCAGCCAATGTTCCTCTTCTTCCATAGTTCACCTCTTCAAACTCACCTGGTTCACCACCTCCAGGATTTGTTGGAGTAATGTGATAGTTCTACGCCTTATGCGTAACTGCCATCTGCAACACCCCCACTAAGCACGAATTGGGTTCATGTACAGTGGATGTGCGACAAACAAAAAACGGCTCAAGAAGATAGCCGCAAAAAATAAGTTGAACAATACGCCGGTATTGGTGGGTGCTGGCAAGGTTAACTTATGTATGGGTATGCGATCTTCTGTTGTTTGAAGATCATCATACAAGGCTAGCCGAAGTGGTTAAGAACTACTCTAGTTCTAGC
>CAZSXL010000094.1:0-4932 GCA_964611225.1 uncultured Gammaproteobacteria bacterium | reverse complement strand
TCCAGGGGACAGTTCTACCTTTATTGTGGTACTTGGCCCTTATCATGAAGAAGAAGCTTGGGCAAATGTTCTAGCCAGTTGGCCAGAGGTAGAATCAGCCGGAGTTAATGGTATTAGTGTCTCCTTTTAGCCGCAGTGACTAGACAAGCTTACTTGGGTTCGGTATATCGGCCTAGCTGCTTCAGCGGATTGTGAGTAAGAACCGATCGATAGCTAAACTAACCAAAACGCCAAGCCCATAGATTACTAAATCTACCCAATCAAAGTTGCTACCGATCATCAATGTAGCCAGACTGCTGCGTTGTGCTAGTGCATGCCACCATAATTGGTTAGTTTCGATGATCGCAGCAATCAGATAGGTGGTCACAGCCAATTGCCACCGTGGCCGATTGATCAACACCTTAAGCGTAAAGTAGACGAACCCAACCGCCACTAGATCCCCACCGTAATTACGGGCATAGCTTGAACCTGGTCCATCGGTAGTATGGTAAAGAAGGATCAGTGCTCCTAGCAGCAGACAACTGCTCAGGATTAGATAGCTGCTGCGCCGCTGATTGACAGGTAACATAATCTGCTGTATAACGTAGCAGGTTCTATGAAATACGCAATGCAAGCCTTTGTTATTTCTTTGTCAGCTGCGGTCACGGTTATTTTTCTTTTGGTCATTGTATTCATTGTCTCGCTGCAATGGAAATCTCCAGATGAAATGGGCAAAGGTCCGGCTGGAGATGGCGGCCCTTTTATCTGTACAGGTTCACAAGATAGCCCGTACCCCAATATTCGTAAGGAGTGTCAAGTTAGTGGTGTCTTAAAAGATTTACTGGTTTACTCCGGGTTGGGAATAATGGCTTTTTACTTCACGGTGCTTACTCCCATTACCCTATTCAATCTGTTCTTCAATGATGCTCCCTACCTCATCATGATACCACTATTATTTTACGGTTGGGTGACTGCTCTCACGATCATTTTTTATCGCACGCGATCTGAATCCAAGCCAAAAATTTACTGGTATAGTTGGTTATCATCGATTGCCGTGGTAATAGTACCGGCGGTTATTTTATCCCTTAGCGCACATTGGTTTGTATGACCGAGTTGATTCCAGAAATACATGCTTCAGTCACGTCTAGCACACAGCGTTGGATCTGGCTAGTGATTTGGACACCACTGGTGGGCAGTGGTTTACTACTATTAAGCGGCGGTATTTTCCTGCTGCTCATAGGCTAAAATAGACAAATTTTTTACTTTAGTATATAGTTAGCCGCGCGTATTTATAACGCCACGGGGGTGTAGCTCAGCTGGTTAGAGCGTCGCACTGTCACTGCGAAGGTCGAGGGTCCGAGTCCCTTCACTCCCGCCATTCAAAAGGCCTTGCATAGCGGCCTTTTTTGTTTATTGTCACACATTTTAATTAAATGCGTTATACTGTATGGGTAAAATTAACTAAATCTACAGTATATGAAAAAATCAGGTTTTTTCTTAAATGTCATCGGGGTAGTGGGATTAGCCGTTGTAATGACTTCTCCATCACATGCCGATAAGACGCGCGAGCAAGTTGGCTCAGACGTACTAAGAAAAGTTGAGACAATGAATCGGCTCGATAGCGTTGTCTATATTCTTGATCACAAGAAAGTGGATGGCAATACCAACAAACGTCTTTACCGTGTAGCTGACGCCACAACTGGAGAATTAGAATTACTGAACCGTGTGCGTGGAAGTAAAAAAGTGAATGATGTTGTGTTTGAGTTTGATGGTAATTTATACATGACATCGACACCGAAAAAAGGTAATCAAATTAAGCTTTATCAATCGACTGATGGCGGTACCGATTGGAGTAATGTTGCAGAAATTGGTTTTGAAACTGCTGGAGTGCGTAATAAAATTGCCAAGCAATTCATCTTCAACGGTAAACTTTTTATGGTTATCACCCAAGATAATCTTGATGATGGTTATGAAACATTAGCCATTTGGAGTACTGAAAATGGTACGGACTGGAGTAGCCAAGAAGAGCTGTCGTACGATGATCAACCCATGGTCTATCGAGATTTTACGGCTAGTGATACTACCGGATATTTATTGGTCAGCGGCAGTTACTTTACCGACCGCGCTCCGATCGTCTACAGTGCGACTGATACTACCTTTTCACAACTGAGTGAAGTTGGCTTAGCTGATGATCCTACCCTGTATGAAGGTAGTCATATTGCAATGGTAGATGGAAATATACTCGTCTCAGGTTCGACAGCACAACATAATGCCCATGCAGCTATTCTCACTTCCACTGATGGTGTTACGTGGTCATCCTTAATTGAATTTGACGATGAATATCTCAGTACCTATTCATACGCTAATGGATATCCATTGTTACTAACGTTCCAAGATACCACATATATTGTGCACACGGATCAAAATGTCCAACAAGGTGAAACTAGTATCTATAGTACCGATGGCACTAGCGTGACTGAGGCGAGCCTTGGCTTTGAGGACGATTTACCAGAAAGTTTAAGTGATGGTGCTACAATCGAACTAGTTGTGTCCACCAATGGTAACCGCTTATTTGCGAGTGTCTATAATACGGATTCCGATGATTCCTATTGCGGGGTCACCGATGGTGATGGTGTGTGGTCGGAAACTAACTATTGCGATTCTGACTATATTTTAGGTACAAATTCCCATCCGGATGGCAGCGATGGCGAAAGATACATCGGTGATGAGACCGCTGTTATTACCGATCAATATGTCTATGATCTGTCTGGTCGTGATCTCTATCGTTTCGCCTACTAAGTAATTAATCTTAACTTAACACATAAGCCGTTCGTCTGAGCGGCTTATGTTGGATATGTATGACCAAACAAACTAAAGTGTTCATAGTCAGCACACGGTCAATAAAGTTCGAACATCGTCCAATATGCCCCGCCTCTTGATTTCGTCAATTGATACATTCAGCTAAAGACTGCTATACTGATCTCTATATGATTAAATTTATAGTTAAATTATTTTTGGTTGGGTTAGTGTTTATACCCACTATTCAAACCGCCCAGGCTGCTTACGAATGTCCAGATGGATTTTACTGGTCACGTGAATCCATCAATTGTGAACAAACTGAGTGTCCAGTTAATTCGCATCGCAGCTATGGCTTGGAATGTATTTGTGATGTTGGTTTTGATAGCGCTACCTATAAAGAAGTTGGTCTATTAGAAAGTTGTTCAGTTGGACAACCAAATACCAATAGTGTTGAAGCCACTAACCCAACCGCTAGCACAACCAGTGATACTAGTGTTAGTGATGATGTGCCAGTTTTAACAGCCGCCACCGATGACGACTTAGCCAATGTGTTGCCATTTATTCCAACTGAACGACAAGCCCAATTTCAAGAACTGGTTCGACGTTATCGTGATACCATTCCTCGAGGGGTTTTTGGGTATGGCGTACCAGGACCATACGAATACCTGTTTTCTCCTGGTCAAATGAACAACCTAACCTACGGTGCAAATGAAACAGCCTGTGGTGGTTATCAAGATAAAGTGCTCAAGTGGCTGCTGTCCATCTATTTTACTGCCGACCCTACCGACCAAGCCTTGCTTGATGGTTTTGATTTTGGACCGATTCAAATTTCTGGAGGCGCCCATCAGGCGGTCGTCATTTACCCACAAGGAACCGACTGGCGCTCAACTGGCGTTGTGTTTGATCCTTGGCCAGAACAGACACCGCTGCTATATACCATAGATGAATGGGATGGGATGTATTTATTATCACCAGAAGGTTCAACTGGAAATATTATTACGCCAATCGATAACAATATTGGAAAATTTCCAACTAGCCCCGATGCGAATGGTATGTGGGAATATGACGATGTGTACAAAGCTGGCTCACGCAAACCTCGTAATCGTTCGACCGGGGGCAAACGAATTGCTGTCCGTTCACCAGTAGATGTCGTTGTGGCCAATGCCACCGATGCAGTGGGTGTCTATAGTGACGGATCATTTGTAAACACTTTTGGCAGTGCTATTGAAGGATATGTTACTGAACAAGTTGATGGTACATATCGAGCTGATTACAACTTACCTGATGATACCTATGGTGTTTCAATGACCGCTACTGGATCAGGCGATGTGCACGTGTATGTCGGTTCAGATGAAGGCGAAGTAGCAGTGTTTGACACTGTCACGGTTACTGCCGGGGACCAGTTGATTTTGGGCTGGGAAGAGGCATCTAACCAACCCCAATTATTCGATAATGATGCCCAGGAGATTTCGAGTCAAGCATTGACTGATGTTGAACCATCAGTTGTTGATACGAGTGACACAAGTTATACGAGTGATGCATTAACGTACGAGCCGACTATGGACGCTCCACAAAACTGGATTGGTCTGGGTTTGATACTATTGGCTGCTTTAGTCTTTTTAGGCTTTAGCACTATTATTATTGTTGTTTTGATTGTGTTGCTGGTGCGGAAAATGAAGATGAATAAAAAATAGCATAGCAGTTGCCGATCTATCCAATTAAGAGTTTAAAAATCGCCCCACTGAGCCCGCATTATCTAAAAAAATAAAACCAAAAAAGACCATACAAAACTAGTTGGTCTTTTTTGGAATTGGAGTCTCGTTGTGTGCGAGGCTCCATCCCCCTGATGCAGATCAGAGTTGACCGCGGACGAGACAGAGCAGTCGAGCCAGGACCTCACGTGACAGGAACCGTCCACGCGATCTGGTCCATGACTGCACAGAGGCTTGGTCGTACGGAACGTTCGACGTATCTGGCACCAACACCGTGAAGCCGAGCTTGCGCGTGCAGGCCGCCACTCGCCAGGTGTGATCTGGATGAGCAATGATGACGACCTGCTGCCAACCACGCTGTCGACAGATGATAGCCGCTTGCTCGAGTACTTCCATAGTATCGAGGTAGCGCCCAGCCTGCCGGTGCTCACTTACCACCTGT
>CAZSXL010000093.1:0-4988 GCA_964611225.1 uncultured Gammaproteobacteria bacterium | reverse complement strand
TCGTCAGTACTTATATGCCGGAACAGTTAACAGTGATGGAGTGGCTGACGTATGGCGCATTCATCACAACGCTCGTCCCGCTACCTGGGAACGCATTGGAGCGACTGGCTTAGGCGATGAGACCAATACCCAAGTGTCAGATCTATTTCGAGTTCGTGACCAAGGCTTATACGCTCTAACCTCGAATGCAGCTGGCAATGGTTTGTTCAAATTAAGCGATGGTGCCTGGGAACAAGTTGGCGCCTATGGCTTGGGAGTGGGTTTAAGTGATGTCATCTCCGGGGGAACGGTTCGCGTCGTGGGCGATGTAGTCAACGTAGCTAGTGCCAGCGGCGTGGTCTACCAAGCCTCCGTCGATGATTTGGCCACCTGGACGAACATTAAAGACTTTGCTGAACCGATCACCGCTATGCGTGGCCGTTTCGTGGCTACCAATTTGGATGGCCAAGTGAAAATCTATGAAAGTGATGACGCCAATGTGTATAGTCAGGTTGGTGACACCGATTTAGATAATACAAATAATGCAGCCGTCACCCGTTTCACAAAAATAGGACGACATCCTAGCTTGTTAGTGGAAAATTCAGTGGATGGTGCCGCTTACTATCAATTAGATGCCGATGGTGTCTGGGAAGTAAAATTGGATGGGGGATTTGGTAACAGTAACAACCTCAGTGTTACCGATTACATTCCTTACGGTGGCGATCACTACTTAGCTACAATCAATACTAGCGACGGTAGCGAAATCTATCAGGTCAGCAAATAGCCTGATCAAGCAATAGTCCAGACAAATCAAAAACAGGGGTCAATCGACCTCTGTTTTGTTACAGGCAAACCATTGACCAAACCGTTTTGGTATGACACACTGATCCTCATATGGCGCAATCTTACGAAGCCGTCATCGGCTTAGAAATCCATGTGCAATTGGCTACGAAATCGAAGATGTTTTCAGGTGATTCCAATGCCGATTCCTTAGAGCCTAATGTGCATGTTAATCCCATTTCGATGGGTCATCCAGGTACGTTACCGGTGGTCAACCAGGCGGCCGTGGAGATGGGAATCATGGCCGGCATTGCGTTAGGTTGCCAAATTTCGGAATTGACTAAATTTGATCGCAAACAATATTTTTACCCGGATCTACCAAAGGGTTACCAAATCACCCAACACGATTTACCGCTATGTCGGAACGGTAAGTTAACGATTTATGAAGATGATGTCACTCCTATAGAAATTAACCTCGAGCGTATTCACTTGGAAGAAGATGCGGCCAAGAATGTGCATACCGGTACTGCTACCTTAGTGGACTTTAACCGGGCTGGCGCGCCACTGATTGAAATTGTGACTAAGCCAGAGTTGCGCTCGGCCAAACAGGCCCGGCTATTTTTACAGGAACTACAGATGTTGATTCGTTATTTAGGAATTTCTGATGCTGATATGGAAAAGGGTCATATGCGCATGGATGTGAACGTTTCCATTCGACCGGTCGGGGATGAAGCGTTATATCCACGCACCGAAATCAAAAATATGAACTCGTTCAAATCCGTCGAGCGGGCAGCGGACTATGAGATCAAAGAACAAACCAAGTTATGGGAACAGCATAAAGCACCAGAGCAATTTCGCACCTGTGGCTGGGATGATGCCGCTGGTGTGACTTTAGAACAGCGGGTTAAAGAAGCAGCGGCTGATTATCGCTATTTCCCAGAACCAGATATCCCACCGTTACGCATTACCCAGCAAGATTTAGAGCGCATCGCCAAACGCATTCCAGAGTTGCCGATTCAACGCCGTGACCGTTTCCGTGAGGAATATTTCTTATCCTATTACGATGCTAAAGTCCTGACAGCTGACCCTAAAGTAGCCAACTACTATGAAGAGGTAGTGTCCGAATTACGGGCTTGGTTGAATTCCTTAGATAGTATGGAGGGTAGTGATGACGAAGTCTGGGAACGGGAAGGTACAAAATTATGTCGCCAAGCTTGTAACTGGGTAACGAGCGAACTATTTGGCCAGTTAGCCAAAGCCAAATTGGATTTTGGACAATTAAAAATTACTCCGGAAAATTTAGCCGAGTTCATTAGTTTAGTGCACCAAAATCGCGTCAACTCATCCGCCGCACAAACTATTTTGCGTCATATGTTTGAGCATGGCTCTGATCCATCGCAAGTGATGGCTGAACTAGATTTAGAACAGGTGCATGATGCTGGTCAATTAGAGCAGGCCTGTGATGATGCCATTGCCACTAATGCCAAAATTGTGGAGCAGTATAAAGCTGGCCACGAACGGGTCTTAATGTACTTGATTGGTCAAGTGATGAAAGCCATGAAAGGAAAAGCCAATCCAGAAATGGTAACCACAATGTTACGTAAAAAATTAAGCGCTTAATGTATCTCCTATGATTACGATTGTTTCCGGACTACCACGGTCTGGCACCTCCATGATGATGAAAATGCTGGAAGCGGGTGGACTCCCTGCCTTAGTAGATCAAGTCCGCACTGCCGATATTGATAATCCGAAAGGGTATTATGAATTTGAACGGGTGAAGCAGTTGCCCGGTGATACCGCCTGGTTGCCCGATGCGGAAGGAAAGGCCGTTAAAATGGTATCGATGTTATTGTATGAATTACCCAAAGATCGTCCCTATCAAGTAGTGTTTATGCGCCGCGCCATGCCAGAAATATTAGCCTCCCAAAAAAAGATGTTGCTGCGGCGGGATGCTAATATGGTGGTTGATGATGCTGAAATGAAACAGTTATTTGAAGGACATCTCCAGAATATTACCGCCTGGTTAACTGAACAATCACATTTGAAAGTAATTGAAGTCTGGTACAATGACATGCTAAAACAAGCAGCTCAAGAAGCTAAACGGCTCAATACTTTTTTTGGCGGCACCTTGGACGAGGCTGCCATGGCGAGCGTGGTGGATGAGAGCCTTTACAGAAATCGGGCTTAGCGTTATTATAGCTGGCGATGTACCAGCCATTGATTGCCAAAATACTATCCAGCAACAGTTAAAGCCACGGGCCCCATTTGGGGTCCGTTTTTGAAAATTATGCCACAACCATACGATCTCAAAGCCATCTTCTTAGAAAGAATCGCTACTAGCGGTGGCTTTGTGAATTGCCATGCCCATTTTGATAAAGCTTTCCTGATTAACGAACAGAACCTAAAGCAGTCACAAATGGATATGGAAGCCAAATGGCATTTGTATAAGGAGATCAAAAAAAATTATACCCCAGAAGATTTGCGTGAGCGTATGCGCGAGGGGATGAACCGGATGGTGGCGCAACACGTTAAATATGTTCGGTCGTTTGTGGATATTGATTCCACCGTAGAACTAAAATGTCTGGAAGCGGCACTAGACATTAAAAAAGAATTTGCGGGTAAATGTGAGTTGATTATTGTTTCACAAACGTTGGAGGGTGTCCTAAAACCGGAATCTAGGCAGTGGATTGAACAAGCCGCGCCATTAGTGGATGTGATTGGTGGATTGCCCAGTTATGACCGTCCCCGGGCGGCTGACCATCTGGATGTAGTGTTCGGATTAGCCAACCAGTACGGCAAACAAGTGGATGTCCATATTGATCAAGAGAATAATCCTGATGAAAAAGATACCGAATTATTAGCGCGGAAGGTGATTGAGCATGGTTTGCACGGTCGCGTCAATGCCGTACACGTTATTTCTTTGTCTGCTCAATCTGAAGATTACTTTCAGCACGTCTTAAAACTAATGATCGAGGCTAAGCTCAATGTGATTACTTGCCCTAGCGCAGCTTTGGGCATGAAACAGCTGCGTGCTAAAACTGGTCCAGTACATAATTCCATTGCCCGGGTGCCTGAATTTTTGGCAGCTGGTCTAACGGTGGCCATTGGCACGGATAATATCAATGATTTTTTTCAGCCCTTTATCGACGGAGATATGTATACCGAATCCAGGATGTTAATGGAAGCTTGCCGCATGTACCAATTAGATGAGTTAGTAAAAGTCTGTAGCAGTAATGGTTTAAAGTTATGTCAAACCCTGTAGCACCACTACGCGCAGAACTGGTGTTATCGGACCGCACACGGTTTAGCGGTTGGTCATTTGGACATGAGGGTACAGCGGATGGCGAAGTGGTCTTTAATACTGGGATGGTTGGCTATCCAGAAAGTTTGACGGATCCTTCCTACCGTGGCCAAATTTTAACCTTAACTTACCCATTAGTTGGTAATTATGGTGTGCCGTCATCAGATCAGTTTGAATCGAACCAATTGCAAATCTCCGGTTTAATCGTGACCGAATATACCAGTCAATATTCCCACTGGGACGCTCAACAGTCGTTAGGAGACTGGCTGCGAGCCAATGGTATACCAGCCATTTTTGGAATCGATACCCGGGCGCTGACCAAAAAATTACGCACGCATGGAGTGATGCTTGGGCGCATTGTGGTAGATGGAATGGTCGTACACGGAAAGATCGCTGATCCAAATCGGCGCAATCTAGTGGCCGAAGTTAGCTGTACCAAACCAATTTGGCAAGGTAGGGGTAAAAAGACAGTCATTGTCGTAGATTGTGGCGTTAAATTAAGCATTATCAGTAACTTAGTCAAACGCGGTATTCGGGTGAAACGCGTACCGTGGGATTATAATTTTGTACCCGAACTAGATCAGGTGGATGGTTTGCTGATTTCCAACGGACCGGGTGACCCCACCAGTTGTGTATCCACCATTGACCATGTCAAAGCCGCTTTCCGCCATAAACTACCGATGTTTGGCATCTGCTTGGGTAGTCAAATCCAAGGTCTAGCGGCGGGCGCAAAGACGTACAAGTTAAAATTTGGGCATCGGGCGCAAAATCAACCATGTGTCGTGGAAGGTACTAAGCATTGTATCTTAACCTCACAAAATCATGGCTTTGCGGTCGCTGAGCGTACCTTGCCCAAAGCCTGGCAAGTATCGTCTCGTAATGCTAATGAACATTCGGGAGAAGGGATTAAACACCGCACTAAACCATG
>CAZSXL010000092.1:0-5036 GCA_964611225.1 uncultured Gammaproteobacteria bacterium | reverse complement strand
AGTACTACCTTATCCCCTATGGTAATGCCTTGCTGCCCTACCGTACCAGCCGGTAATTCTATCACCAGGTCAACTGGTTGGAGTGATGGATAATGCACATAATCCCCTTCATGGCTGGTGGTTTCTGGATAAGCGGTGACGCTGCCCACTACAGTTAAATCATCCACCCAGACGATATCGATGGGGTACTCAACACCCTTCATCCAAAAGGTGCGTTCTTCAGAAGACGGAAAAATAAACACCATCCCCTCATCTGCACTTAAGGTATGGATATCTCCAAGACCCATTTCCCATTCAGCCGCTGTATCTGCTACGTACATCATAAAGTCATGGTCAGCCACAGTAACCATAGTCTGGCTCTGGGCACAGCCCACCAGTAGGCTAACGACGACGAGTAGAGTTGTGAGTAGAATTAAACGACGCATAGATGACTAACGCTAAGCCGGATAACAATAATAATCCTAACACCAACACTTTAGCTGGACCTTGCAGAATGAGCGTACTTAAACCAAAGGCTAGGGTAATCAGGTAATACACCAAGACAATTTGGCGTACACTCCAACCACGTTGTTGCAATTGAAAGTGCAGATGCAGTAGATCTCCGTGCCAGGGAGATTTGCGTTCAATCACCACGCGCCGCAAAATCACGGCTAACAGATCTAATAACGGTAAGCCAAGAATCAATAATGCAGTGGCAATTTTACTGCCGGATAAAATGGCTAGCACCCCTAACATAAAGCCAATGAACAAGGCGCCACCTTCTCCCAAATACAAACGGGCGGGTGCAAAATTCCAGATCAAGAAACCGGCACAGGCACCGGCAAAGACAAACGCGATACTAGCAGTCTCGGGCTGTACTACGGTGGCACTCAAACTCAGTAAACCAATAATGATACCACCAATCATCCCAATCCCACTGACTAACCCATCCACGCCATCAAGTAATTTGGTGGTATACATGCTTAACATTAACCACACAATCGTAAACAAATCTGCCCATAGGGTGACCTGATACGGTAACCCACCCGCATAGAACAACGTCCAGTGCGTCTGCTCAAGCTCAACCACGCCACCCCAAGGATTTGAGATGTAATCAATGCCAATACCACTAGCCACTACCAACAAACAAGCGACTACAGGAAAGATCAACTGCACAAGCGGTGATAGATTTTTACGATCATCCCACCAACCGCCCAGCATCAATACTCCCCCGGCTAACCACAACCCAAACAAATGCTTCGGCAACAAATAGCCCTGCGTCAGGTTAGGAAACAATAAACTAGTTACTACAACAATAGTGAACCAAATCGCTAAGCCACCCAACAACGGTACGGTTTGACCAATCCGCTTGCGCTGCGGTGCTAACTCTGGACGATCCACAATCCCAAAGCGCAAAGCCAAACGCTGCACTAGCGCACTGACCACCGCGGCCAGCATGGCACTAACGGCTAGCAGTGCGACCATGCTCATACTACTGCTGAATCTAGATAATTTTGCAAAATAATTTGAGCGGCTACTTGATCCTGTTTACCATGACTATGTGGATCAGTTTGCATCAGACGATCAGCCATCGCGGAGGTTAATCGCTCATCAAACGTTTGTACGGGCACAGTCATATGGTTGCGCAGCTTATCTACAAACCGTTGTACCTCTGTAGTCATGATGGTCGCTTCACCTTGTAAGTTGATAGGTAGCCCGATAATCACGCGGTCAATGTGTTCTAAACTAACAATCGCCTTAATCTTGGCGATTAACTTATTTTGGCTTAAACCTTCCAGCACCCCTTTGCCAACCGCCACTTTGGTGGTGGTATCTCCAAGGGCTAGGCCAACCCGCGCTTTACCATAGTCTAAGGCTAAACACTTCATAGCAGACATTATAGCTGGGTTAAGACTTCACAACCAGTTGCGGTAATTAAAAAGGTGTGCTCAAAGTGGGCGCTCAAACTACCGTCATTAGTAACCACCCGCCAGCCATCATCCTCAAAGTGCACATCAGCCTGGCCAATATTCACCATCGGTTCCACTGCAATGGCCATGCCAGCTTTTAAGGTTGGGCCAGAATGGGCCGCACCGTAATTGGGAATCGACGGCTCTTCATGTAAGTGTCGGCCAATACCATGCCCTACTAACTGACGGACAATCGAAAAACCTTGTTGCTCCACATAGCTTTGAATTGCATGGCCAATGTCACCAATCGTGTTCCCTGGTTTAATGACTGGTTGAGCAACTTCATACAAAGCAGTGCGCGTCACGTCAATTAAACGCTTGGCCTCTGGACTCACTTCCCCCACCGGTACGGTGACAGCACAATCAGAATACATCCCATCCACAATGACGCCAGCATCAATACTGACAATATCACCGCTCACTAAGACCCGGGCAGTTGGTGGACAATGCACTACTTCTTGATTTACAGAAGTGCATAAAATATTTTTATAACCGTGATAACCTAAAAAGGCCGGTTTAGCACCGGCTTGGGCAATCAGTTCAGCTGCCTTTTGTTCCAATTGCAACAGGGTCACACCTGGCGCCACCATATTCACTAATGTGTTCACCACACCAGCCAGCACCTTAGCGCTAGCCCGTAAGCCAGCTTGCTCTTGAGCCGAATAAATTTGGATCATGCGAAGATAGCTTGGATATCTTTCCAGACATCAGCAATCGCTTGCTCACCGTTGATCGTATGCACCACCCCTAGTGTTTGGTAATGGCCTAATAACGGCTCAGTTTCTTGATGGTAGATCGTTAACCGTTGGGTCAAAGCGGCGGCAGTATCATCGTCACGTTGTTTCAATTCAGAACCGTCAACATCACACACATTACTCACTTGCGGTGGATTAAAGGTCAGGTGATAGACGTGCCCATTGGCTACGCAGGTCCGGCGCTCGGCAATACGCTGAATGGCAGACTGATCTTGAATGGTAATATGTAATAGCTGTGTTACTGGTACGATGGCATCTAAGGCATCGGCTTGCGCCAAGTTGCGCGGAAAGCCATCTAAGACAAACCCAGCCTGACAATCTAGTTGGCTGATGCGTTCACCGATCATGCTGTTGGTGACTTCATCTGGAACTAATTTACCGGCATTGATATAACCTTTAATGGTTTGACCAATGGCGGTATTCTGCTTGATATTCTCACGAAAAATATTGCCCGTGACAATATACGGTAAATGGAGAACCGCACTTAACTTCTCTCCTTGCGTCCCCTTACCTGACCCTTGGGGGCCAAACAACAGTATATTACGAGCCATTGTTAGAATTGTTCGTAAGCGCGCCATTGGATTTGGGCTTGGATTTTTTTTACGGTTTCTAGAGCAACTGATACGACGATAAGCAACGATGTACCACCAATCACCACGCTACTGGTAGAACCAGAAGCAAAGGCTTGTAACGCTACCGGCAAGACCGCTACGAACCCAAGGAAAGCGGCCCCAAACAACACGATACGGGTGGAGACATACTGCAAGTACTCAGCGGTTGGTTTACCTGGACGAATGCCAGGAATAAAGGAACCACGTTTTTGTAGGTTTTCTGCAATTTGATCAGGTTTAAAGACTACGGCGGTATAAAAGTAAGTAAAGACAAAGACAAAGGTAAAGTACAACAAGCCGTAGATGAGCTTATTATTAAAGGCATCCACAATAAAATTACCAGTAGCGACCAACCAACTAATAGACATTGTGCTTAAATATTGCCCAACTATGGGTGGAAACAAGACCAGTGACACCGCAAAGATAATGGGAATCACTCCGGCCTGGTTCACGCGCAACGGCAAATGGGTTTCACGACCAGCTAAACTTTGACCGCGCAATTGCCTAGCTGTAGAAATGGGAATCTTACGTTGCCCTTCCGTGACAAAGACCACCAAAAAAATCATGCCAAGAGCCAAAGCTACATACAATGCAATGGTCGGTAACTGCGAGCTATCATAAGTTGCAGCCAATTGCTGAATAGCGGTGGGTAAACTAGATACGATCCCAGCAAAGATCATAATCGAGATCCCATTGCCAATATTTTTTTCCGTGATTAGTTCACCTAGCCACATCACAAACACGCTACCACCAGTAATTAACGCGACTGCCACAATCATCTGCCAAGCGCTCAATTCACCAAGTACTCCCCCACCGGTACGTTGTAATAAGGTAATCGTGGCATAACTCTGCACGACGGCTAGCGGTACAGCTAGGTAACGCGTCCATTGCTGAATCTGGCGTTGACCATCGGTTTCTTTTTGCATCTCTTCAAATTTCGGTACGATCATCCCCAATAACTGAAAAATAATGGAAGCGGTAATATAAGGGCCAACCCCCAACATTACAATCGAAAAGTTCTCTAAGGCGCCACCAGAAAAGACGTTTAATAAACCAAGGTAAGCATTGCTATTAAAAAAGGCTTTCAAGTTAGCAATATCTACTCCCGGAATTGGAATATGAGCCGCTAGTCTAAAGACTAACAATAACGCTAAGACATACGCAACTTTATTGCGTAAATCACGATTACCCCACAGTTTAGTTAGCGTCTCCCACATTGGATTGCTTTACCACCGGCGGCTTCAATCTTAGTCTTGGCTGAGGCGGAAAACCCACCGGCTTTGACGGTTAAAGCTTTGGTCAGTTCACCGTTTCCGAGGATTTTGCTATCGCGTAATTCGATCGTAGTATTGGCTGCACAACGCCGTTCTAATTCTGATAACGTCATAATTTTCAGTTTTTGTGCAACGTAGGGGCTCACAAAACCACGACTTTTCGGAATGGCTTTAAATAAGGTGCGAATACCACGCAATTTCAAACCTTTACGGCTACCACTGCGGGCGCGCTGCCCTTTAATACCACGACCAGAATAATTACCACGACCCGTCGCCGCTCCACGACCAACCCGACGGCTGTACTTACGTGTTTTGGGTTTAATATTTTTTAGCGTCAACATATATTTACTTAATGGGTTCCGGGCGTAATAACTTTAACGCTTCCATCACCGCTGTTACGTTATTAATTTTATTGCGTGATCCCATCATCTTACTGACTACGTTTGG
>CAZSXL010000091.1:0-5158 GCA_964611225.1 uncultured Gammaproteobacteria bacterium | reverse complement strand
TTGGATAACAATTGGGGGTAAAGAGCGATGGCACAATCATGCACGGTCAACACCACCGGACAAGCGCGTGCCACCGGAGTGAAATTCCAATTAGGAGTAAATAGTACATCTACATTACCCAGCACATGATCAAGCTTCGGCGCTAAGGGTAAAGCAAATAGTTTGTTGGGAATATTTAAATGTTTCCATTCAACCTGGGGATAGGTTAGGAATGGTTTCAAACGATCCGTGGGAACATTCCAGCCTGAAGTAAATAAACAAATCGTATCCTGACGGTCTGGTAACGCCAGCAGAGCTCGCAACAATTCAGCCGTATAGACACTAACACCGGATGGATACGGTTCCAATAATGGACGAGCATCGATGCCAATCCGCATCGTTATTGCAAATAGCGTCGGATATGAACCAACATCAAAGCCAGCAACCAGCCAGCAAACATTGCCGCAATCGTCATCAAAGTTATGTTGACGGGCTGATAAACGACCACTGGTGGTAAGGCACTCAAGAAAAACATACTCCGGCCATCTGTATCGGTCTGGGCTAGACTAACTTCACGACTCAATATGGATGTCATCGCCTCCGCTAAGGCTTTAGCTTCATCTGAATTATAACGGCTAAAGGTCACCGTCACTTGCTGCGAGGAACCTTGATCGGTGCGGAACTGACTAGTAAAGCGGCTGACACTATCAATGGTATAGCCAAGCTCAGCTTGTTGGTAAATGGCCTCAATCACAGCTGGACTGCGCAACATACTCATCACATGTTGAGTGAACAATTCCGCCCCTTTCAAATCATAGTACGAACCATATTGGTAATCGGCCGTAGTAGAACGGTTCACTAACTGCAGGTTATAGGTCTGAATAGCCTGGTAGGTCGGTGCCCGGCGACTGGCCAAAATATAGGTAATTGCCCCTACTACTAACCCAAACACCAAGATAAAGGCTAATGAACGGCGGAGGATAGTCATGTGTTCTTTGATCTGCATAAAACCTATCCTACCTGATCAGCGCTGACGTGTAAACTCACTATATGCACCCTCCACAAAGGCTTTCATGGTCTGCTCAAACCGATCAGTCGAGAATAACTGAGCTTGCTGTTGAATCACAGCCGGGTCATATTGGGTTGGATCCACCCGTACAATCAAGTCGGCTAAGTCTTCCCAGGTCTGATAATCAAACCAATCACCCGTCACACCAGGTTGAATGATCTCACGGGCACCCCCAGCCCGAAAGGCAAACACTGGGCGACCAGCCGCCATCGCTTCCACCATCGTAATACCGAAATCTTCTACTTGAGGATTAATAAAGGCTAAGCAACCGCTGTACAGTTTGGCTAATTCCGTATCATCCACGCGCCCAACAAATTCAATGTTGCTACCAGACCGCGCCCGTAACTGAGTTAGTTCTGGACCATCGCCAAACACTTTTAACTTGCGACCGAGATGATTAAAGGCATCCACAATTAGATCAAAACGCTTATACGGTACTAACCGACCACCCGCCAAATAATAATCACCCACTGGGCCAATCTTAAATTGTTTGGTATCCACTGGTGGGTAAATTAAGTCGGCTGATTTGTTGTAGTATTTAGTGATACGACCTTGCACTAAACGTGAGTTGGCAATGAACCGATCTACTCTATCCGCTGCCACTTTATCCCATACCCGCACATAGGTGAGAAAAAACGGTAAAAACCATTTGATCAGACGATTCACTTCTAGCTCTTGCACATAATCATGGGTGTCACTCCACAAATACCGGGTTGGTGTATGGCAGTAA
Organism: uncultured Gammaproteobacteria bacterium; assembly: GCA_964611225.1. Lineage (GTDB taxonomy): Bacteria > Patescibacteriota > Patescibacteriia > UBA9570 > UBA9570 > UBA9570. The sequence continues at coordinate 3,380 of CAZSXL010000091.1, read as the reverse complement.
CAAATATGTAAAGTGTCTGGCCGTGTAATCACTCCTTTGGCAAAGGAAGCTGTGCTGGACAACACTACGTCATACTCCATCAGATCATAACTTTCCACGGCGGTCGGCATCAAGGGGAAAAACCATTGGTAATGTTTCACTCCACCAGGCCAATGTTGCAAAAAGGAAGTACGGATATCTTTACCCTTAAAAGCCGCATTGGCAGATTTGGGGTCATGCACAATCACATAGGTCGGCGCATCTGGCCAGATGCGCTGAAAAGCTTGCAGTACTTTCTCGGCACCACCGTCTTGAGCTAAATGGTCGTGGATAAGAGCAATCTTCATAAGGCAGACCGTTTTTTCAATAAAGTAAACGGAGTTTTAAATAGAATATAGCAGTCTAATAAGATGCTCCAATTTTCCATATAATAGGTGTCTAGTCTCATTTCTTCAGAAAACTCTAGGTCTGATCGGCCTGAAATTTGGGCTAAGCCAGAGACGCCTGGCTTCATCGTCAAAATAGCGCGCTCGTAATCAGCATACTGTTCCACTTCACGCGGTTGATGTGGTCGTGGACCTACCAAGCTCATCTCACCTGTCAACACATTCCAAAACTGTGGAAACTCATCTAAGGAAAATTTGCGAATGAACCTTCCAACGCGCGTCACCCGGGGATCGTTTTTAATTTTGTAGACCGGGCCAGTTTTAATGCTTTGTTCTGCGATTAGTTTTTGTTCCAAGGCCAAGGCAACGTCTGGGTTACCAAATTGCTCACCAATGCAATATTCTTTTTTCATCGAGCGAAACTTTAGAGTATCAAATTCTCTACCGGTTTCTCCCACGCGCCGGTTTTTATAAATCACTGGCCCGGGAGAATCTAAACGGACGGCGATAGCAGTGCCCAACATCAGTGGCGAAAACACCACTAACGCCAAACTGGAAAACACCACATCAATCGCCCGCTTAAATATCCGACCCCACCCTTGTAACGGTGTGCGCCGTAATTCCACTAACGGGATACCGGCCACCGGACGCATCGCAATGTGTGACACCTGGGTATCAAAAATATCAGCGGCGTATTTGAAATCCAAATGATGCATTTTACTGAACTCAATTAAGCGCGCAATTTGGTCACGGGATAATTCTTGGTCGGCTACAATAATATCATCAATGGCTTTAATTTTAATCACTTTATTGATCTTATCAAACAACGAAGCATCGGCCACCAAGGCGCGCTCGATGACGCTATACCCCAAACTAGGGCTGTTACGAAAGGCATCAAACAAGATGCTGGCAGTGCGCGATGAACCAATCAGCAATACGCGGTGCACACCAATACCGCGGCGAAACAACCAGCGCTCAACGATAATCACTGTTAAACGCATCACCGCCACATACGTCACGCTCAATAACCAGGCAGATAAAATAATAAAGCGCGAAGAAAATAATTCTCGATTAAAAAAGAATAAGATCATCACAATCAGCACACCAGTAGAACAAGCTAGGACTATTTTACGCAACTCATCCAGAATCCGTCGCGTACCGGTGATATCATACATCCGGTTGAAGGCAAAAATGACCACCATCACCACTGACGAGGCTAATAAGATTTTCATGTAGTCACCAAACGGCAGCACATAAACAGCAGCGCGCAAAGTACTAACCGTATTTCCAAACCGAATCACATACGCTGTATAACCAGCGGCAATCATCATGATGTAATCCAATGGTACCAGTAACGCACCAATGATTAGCTCAACTCGTTTCAAACTGGATGTGATCATTTAAAGTTACCCAACTGGGCCGATAAGCCGAATTCTGTCGTGGATGGCTATCTATCTAATGCGAGCTACCAATCAGGTGCGAGCAATTGCGACCGCACATGATAAATTTGCTCTTGCATTCAGGTAAGGATTTAGCTGTTGCACCTCCATATCGCTATGGAAATACTCTATACCAGGGTGGCACAGAGCCCCGCCTCTTTCGATTTGGGCATCACTGTTCGCACCTCGCAGCTCACGCTGGATGGGTATAATCCCACTACCTCTTTATTCTACATAACGCAGAATGAATGTTCGGACTTTCCTCTCTGCTTCGCGCAGCGCTACGCAGCAGCGAGCTCACACTCCAAATAAATGGAGCGAAAGCTGCTGCGAAGCCTCGTGCGAAGCAGAGCAGCCATCTAGCCCACTTGGGTACGGCTAGAATGACATAATTGACGTCTTGTGTCAATCTTAATAATCCGTTATAGTAACTGTGCTGTATAGGAGTGGTGCTACGAAGCTTTAGCGAAGTAGACCTGAGATAAATCCTTATACACCTGATCTGGGTAATGCCAGCGAAGGGAATATAGCCACTGTGTTGTATTCCCTGTTAGAGGGAATTTTTTATTAACAGATCTGATTCCCGCAACCACACCTTCCCCCTGCCCCCTTCCTATTCAGGAAAGGGGGTACTCACATAAGAGAAGCTATTCCCTCTTTCCTGAAAGGAGAGAGGGTTAGGGAGAGAGGTCGGGAACGGGGTAGAGATCTAAAAACTTTTTTTATGAAAAAGACACTACTGCTATTAGTCACCAGTCTCCTCATCACTGGCTGCACCCAACAGCCAGTCACCCCAACCGATAACACGTTGACCGTCTACACCTACGATAGCCTCGCCGCCGACTATGGTTTGCTGCCAGCTATCCAAGATAGTTTTGAAACGGAATCTGGATTACAGCTTGAAGTAGTGACGTTCGCTGATACCGGCTCGATGGTCAGCCAGTTGTTGTTGGAGCAAGCTGCGCCCAAAGCCGATGTGGTGCTGGGTATAGATAATAGTGACGTGGCTCGTTATGGTGACGCCGGTTTGTTTACAAATCCAACTGCTTTTGATTACGGCTATGTGGGCTTTGTCTACGACACTACCCAATTATCGTTTCCGGAACAGATCAGTTTAGAAGCCCTAGCCGAAGATGAAGCCTATCAAGGTAAAATCATTATTGAACAAGCAGGCTTATCTTCACCTGGTACGCAATTACTATTATGGGGTCAGGCGGTGTTTGGCGATGACACGAATGAATTCTGGGAAGCCTTAGCTGATCAAACATTAACGGTCGCACCTGATTGGAATACCGCTTACTACACCATGTTCTTGAATGGTGAAGCGCCGATTGTGTTGAGTTATCTCACTAGTCCGGCCTACCACATTGATCAAGAAGGAACTGATCGTTATGCAGCTATCCCTATTTCGGACGGTTATTTAAAACAAACTGAATACGCTGCGTTAGTTGACGGTAGTTACCAAACCGCTGGCGGTCAATTATTTATAGATTACTTATTGTCCGATGCTGTTCAGAACCAAATTCCTACTACCCAGTGGATGTTTCCAGTCGGTGGTGACGTTAGTACTTGGCCG
>CAZSXL010000090.1:0-5215 GCA_964611225.1 uncultured Gammaproteobacteria bacterium | reverse complement strand
ACATTTATTGATCTTCCGCTAGGGTGCAGGGTGGAGGTTTTTGAACGTTGACAACTCACCCTTTCTCTCCAGCGGAGGATTTAAACTATGGCAACACATAAGACCGCCGTAGTGATTGGCGCTGGGATCGTGGGTGTACTCACGGCCTGGCGTCTGCTGTAAGACGGTTGGCGAGTCATTCAGCTCGAAGCGGAAACGCTCGGGGCTGGCTCGTCTATGCGTTCGGCCGCTTGTGCGCGGCAGCAGTTCAGTACCGCCGCCAGCGTGCGCGCGATGATTCACAGTGTGCGCTGGTTCGAACGGTTTCAGCAGTGCTTCGGCGCTACGGGACCGGCCATGCGCCAGGTAGGGTACTTCTATCCCTACTGGGAGTTGGACGCGACGGCGTTCATTGCTGCCCGGCAACTAGTGTGCGATCAACAGGCCTGGGGTCTACGCGACGTGGAACTGTGGGATCAGCCAAACAAGATCCTGAAACGGTTCCCGTTCGTGAACCCGGATGGTCTGCTTGGTGCGCGCTTCTGCGGCACGGATGGCTTCTGCTTTCCGGATCATATCTTCACGACGGTTCACGCGCACTGCCTGCGTCATCCCCAGTTTGAGGTGCGCATGCAGACGCTGGTGATCGGTATCGAGCACAGCGGTGGTCGTATCAGCGCTGTCACCACGCCGCGAGGCAATGTGTCTGGTGATGTCTACATCAACTGCACCAATGCCTGGGCTACGCAGCTCGAGCGGCTGGTGGATGGTGATGACATCCGGACGCTACTGCCGGGACGGACGTTTCGCGCCTTCCTCCGGCTCTTCGCTGGGTTCCGTGAAAAGTTGTTGGCTGCGCATGCCAACTTCGATCCGTTGCGCTTCCCCAGGGTGGTGCTGACCAACGGTGTCTACTGTCGTCCGGAGGGCCCGCAGGCCAATCAACTGATGATGGGACATGCCCACGCGCCAGCACCCCAGTGGGACTTCACCCATGTTGATCAGGACGTACCGTGTCCGGAGTCCGACGATCTTGGCGAGGCTGCCTGGCTCTTGCTGGCAGAAGCTGTGCCCATCATGCAGTCACGTTTCGGAGTCACTACGACTGGTTTCTACGGCACGACGCCCAACCACCAGCCGTACATCTGTGCCGATAGCACTTATCTCAACTGGTATCGCTCGGTGGGCTTCTCGGGACATGGTGTGATGATGGCGCCGTTCGCTGCGGATGCGATGGCGGCGTTGTTGAGGGGTGAGCATACAGTCCATACGGAAGCTGGTTTCGTTGACCTCGGGGTTTTCGGCCAGCACCGGGTGCAGACTGGCGTTCACGCAGAGCAGGCGGTGATCTAAACACCGGCACTCTGCACAACAGCCGGGCGTTCTTGCGAACTCCCGGCTGCTTCCCTATACTTACATTCCTATGTTGCTTTTCCTTCATGGTCCAGACAGTTTCCGCCTGCATGAGCGCATTGTTGCCTTGCGGGCTGGTTTTACGCAAAAATATGATGCTGCTAGTCTTAGCATTGAGACATTGTATGGTAAAGAGATCACGGCTGATACCCTACCGAGTAAACTTTTAAGTAGCGGTTTATTTACCCAAAAACGCTGCGTGGTGTTGACCGATATCTTTGCTCTGTCCGATAAAACAGCGGAGATACTTATATCTTTATTAGATAGGTTGAGTGAAGATACTATATTAATTGTCACTGCCAGTGAGTTACCAAAAACCGTCTCGGCCTTGCGCGATCGATTATTAAGAGCTGATAAAGTAGAAACGTTTGCCCTCCTCGATGATACTGGTATTAGTCGGTGGTTAACGCAACAAGTGAAACAAGCCAACGTTAAACTAGATGCGGCTGCCAACCACTACTTAGTCCATGCGATTGGCAGTGACTTATGGCGGATGCACTCGGTAGTGGAGCAATTAGTGCACTACACCAAAACGATTACGCTGGCGGATGCTGAACTATTTGTATCATCACCACTCGACGATAATATTTTTCACTTGACGGACGCGTTATCTGAACGCAACACCAGTCTAGCGTTACGGTTAATGCATGATCAACTTAGTAATGGCGCCAGTCCGTTTTATTTGTTAACCATGTTGTCCCGCCAGATTACGATTTTGTTGCAAGTCAAAGCTGGCGGAGAAGCGGCTGCCAAATTGCATCCCTATGTCCAGAAGAAAGCTGCTAAACACGCTGAACGCTTTAGTAGTGCACAACTAACTACTATGTTTGGCCACATCACCCAGGTGGACGAGAAAATGAAAACCACCAGCTTAGAGCCGGTGGTCATCTTAGATAAGCTGATAGCAGACTTGTTACTTCGCTAGAGCGTTCAGCTGTTTCATCAGGCGAGATTTCTTACGGGCGCCAGTATTGGCGTGTAAGGTGCCTTTTTGGACCGCTTTATCAATCGCTTTACAGGCCGCGAGTACTTGGGCGAGCGCAGTTTGCTCCTTCTGCTTGATGGCAGCGAGGCTGGTTCTCGTCAATTCCTTGACGGCGCGCCGGCGAGAGCGGTTGCGAGCGGTGAGTTTGACGGTTTGTCGTATTGCCTTAAAGGCTGCTGCTTTGTGTGCCATAGTTGTCGAATCCTATCATAGCTTACTTGATTTGTAAATTTCTGGGTGAAAAGCTTCTAGGCGTACCACCTGAATGGTGGGGTCAGGAGACTTAAAGTGAGGGGCTTGATCGTAGCCCAGACAGATGACGTTGGGCTTAATTTCCTTAATAATCTCCTCCTTTTTTGTGTAATCATCCAGCCCTAACCTGGCCTCAGCTACTTCTGGTACAGCTTGAATTTGCTCTAAACGTTGGGCTTCTGACTGCGTTGGGCGGTGTCCCTTCACTTTATCTACATTATGATCCCGCGCCACGACTACCACTAACCGATCCCCATGTTTTTTGGCCTCACTCAAAAACCAGCGGTGTCCGGGGTGGAGCTTATCGAAGGTGCCGAAGACAAGAACGGTAGTCATGGGTGGTAGTATACCCCATCCCCCAGCCATTGACAGTCTGCGCATAGTTTTTATAATAAGGGTCTCATGAAACGAAACTTCAAGCGTCTCTGGAAGCTTGGTCGGGAAGAGTTCAATACCCAATACTTTGACATCACCGCCAATGGTGAGTTGATGTTGAAAGAAGGTAACTACCAATACAACCTCTTGAAGTTGGCCAAACAATACGGCACCAGCTTAGAGGTGATGTTTCCGTTCATTGTGGAAACACGACTGCACCAGCTGATCGACATTTTTAATGCCTATATTAAATTAAACGATTATAAAGGTAAGTTCTACTACCACTATCCAATGAAGGTGAATCAGCATAAACAGTTTGTGTTGTCCGTGGTATCCGAAGGCGCCAACTTAGAAACATCTTCAGCCAACGAGTTGTGGATTGTGAAGCGGTTATGGGAGCAGGAACGTTTCAACCCTAAAATTCGTGTTTTGTGCAATGGCCCTAAGACTGAGCGCTATATTAAGTTGATCGATGAATTAAATAATAAAGGGCTGATTATTACCCCAATTATTGAACATCAGGATGAACTAACTTCGTTCAAAAAATATAAAAGTGAAATTGGTATCCGCGTAAATTTGAATGTCAAAGTAAAATCACATTGGGATAAAAAGTATAACTACTTTGGCTTACCAGAAGATGAAGTCTTGAAGTTACCTAAAATTCCAAACTTGGGCATTTTGTCTTATCATGTCTCCAGTCAAATCGAAAAGTTAGATGGTTTAACTGACCCCGTGCGGCGGATTTTCTTGCTCTACGCTAAGATGCGTCAAAAACATCCCAAGCTGGATACCATTGATATCGGTGGTGGTGGAGCAGTGCCGTATGTCAAAAAACCGATCTATACGGTGAAAGCGGCTGCCCAACGCATTGTCAAAATCTGTAAACAATTGAGCCAGAAGTACGATGTCAAAGAGCCAAACATTATTTGTGAGTGGGGACGTTACATTGCTGCCCCTGCCCAGATAACGATGTTCAAGGTGTTATCTGAAAAGTGGGTAGAAAATAGTGGTAATCGTAAGTGGTATATTGTCGATGGTTCCTTTATTAATGATCTGCCAGATACCTGGACGATTCACCAGCAGTGGCATGTCATTCCGGTCAACAACATGAACACGCGCAATAACCAGCGTACTTGGCTAGCTGGTTCTAGTTGTGATAGCGATGATAAGTACACAGCCCAGGGTACTTATATTTTACTGCCGAAGTTGCAGGAAGATACTGATCAATATGTTGCGGTGTTTGATACTGGAGCCTATCAAGATTCATTAGGTGCTCGGCATTGTATGTTAGCCAATCCGACAAAGATTATTGCCCATAATGGAGAAATTAAAGTGGCGCGCAAGCGTGAGTCGGCTGAAGATTTAGGTAAACAATTTGGTTGGTAATCTATTATGATCAAATACCCGATTCGTTCTAACTATACTTACCTTGGTTATCCTAACCCTACCTGGAAAGATGCCAAGGTGGCTTTATTGCCGATTCCTTACGATGCTACTACATCCTATCAAAGTGGTGCGCGGTTTGGTCCAGAGGCTATGATCAACGCTTCTGCCCAATTAGAAATATATGATGAAGAATTAGGTTTCGAAACCCTAAACCGTGTTCCCATCTACACCTTAGACCAAATGGCGCCACAACTGGGTAATCCGGCCGACATGATGGATGAAGTCTACAAAGCGGTGAAGCAAATTTATGGCGACAAGAAATTTCCGTTCTGTTTTGGTGGTGAACACTCCTTAACCTATGGTGCTGTCAAAGCAGCTTGTGAACAGTTTAAAGATGTCTCCGTTCTGCACTTTGATGCCCATGCCGATTTTCGCAATGATTATGAAGGCACACCGTATAACCACGCTTGTGTGATGCGCCGTAGTATCGAATGTGCGGCTAATGTCACCTCAGTGGGTGTACGTAGTGTTTCCAGTGAAGATGCGGCTGAACATAAAAAATTCGCTAAACGTCACCAAATGTTCTTGGCACCCAAACTGCCAACCAAAGAAATTTTGGCGACATTAAAAAAGAATGTCTATATTACGATTGATATCGATGTGTTTGATGCCGCCATTATGCCATCTACGGGCACCCCGCAACCCGGCGGATTGAATTGGTACGATGTGATGGGCTTAGTCCGGGCTGTAGCCAAAACTCAAAATGTGATCGGTGCCGATGTGATGGAGTTTATGCCCATTGGCGGATTACGTGGACCAGATTTT
>CAZSXL010000089.1:0-5315 GCA_964611225.1 uncultured Gammaproteobacteria bacterium | reverse complement strand
TTGCGGAATCATAAGCGTCTCTGGAAAATAACTGGTGCTGTGGTGGCTGTATTGCTGCTTATCGGCAGTTATTGTGGGTGGCAGGTGAACCAGCTGTATCAGTCCGCCTTGGCTGCTAAAGCTGATTTTACAATCGTCAAAGCTGCTGTTGCAGCCAAAGATTTTGCTGGAGCCAAAGTTGCCTTAGGAACTGGCACGGCTCATGTGGCAGATGCGCATGCGGCCTCACGCCGATTGTGGCCGATTAAATGGCTACCATGGGTACATACCCAGTTTGTAGTCTTGGATCAATTACTGATTGCCGGTGAACATGTTGGTGCCGCTGGGCAACCGCTGTTGGATATTGCCCAGCAAGTCAATGATGTGGTGGGTAATGAATCTGTTACTGCCAATAAAATAGGCAAGGCGGAACGGGAAGCCTTACTCAAAACTTTGCATGACTCGCCCGATTCAGTCACCCAAGCCCAAGTGGATTTACAGGCAGCGGTGGATGCTTTGAATGCATTACCAACCCGTGGTGTGGCCGCACCGTTACAAGTGGTTGTGCAAACGGTGCAGGATAATTTACCGACCATCGAGGCCGCTGTTTCCAAAGGCTTACCGTTTTTGACCGTTGCGCCGACCATTGCGGGTTATCCCGAAGCCAAGACCTATTTGTTTCTGTTGCAAAATAATACCGAGCTCCGCCCCACCGGTGGTTTTATTGGTACCTACGGCATTTTAAAATTAAACGCTGGTAACATTGACGAATTCAAGACAGATAATATTTATAATATCGATAATCCAGTCAAAGACACTTGGAATGAAGTGCCGCCGCCTGCCTTGCAGCGCTACTTGAGTGCCAGTAAATGGTTCTTACGTGATTCCAACTGGGATCCTGATTTCCCAACATCTGCGCGCAAAGCCGAGGAGTTTTACCATGGCGAGTTGGATGATGATCAACCCGTGGATGGGGTTATCGCGGTGACGCCAGAGCTGATTCATGACTTATTGGAATTGACTGGACCGATTGAGGTTGATGGAGATGTATACAACGCGGACAATTTGACGGAAAAATTGCAGTACCAAGTAGAAATTGCTTTTTATTCGGAAGGAATTAGTGATTCAGGACGTAAAGCGGTCATTGGAAAACTAGCTAGCAAATTGTTAGATCGTGTCATGGATTTACCACAATCCTCGTGGGATAAATTAGCTACTGTGCTCATTACTAATTTGGAAGAAAAGCATATTTTAATCTACTCCAAAGATACCACGGTACAACAACTGGTGCGCGAAATTGGTTGGGATGGTTCGATTACCAATCCGGAGGGAGATTTTGTGATGGTAGTGGATGCTAACTTAGCAGCCAAAAAAACCGATCGAGTCATGACCAAAGTGATGGATTACAGCGTGACTAAAGATGGCGACGACTACATTGCCGATCTAACTTTACGCTACAAGAATGACGGTGTGTTTGATGATTTTACCACTCGTTATCGTAGTTACTTGCGCGTTTATGTGCCAGAAGGTAGTGAGCTATTAAGTAGTGATGGTTATTTAACCAACGATCGTTACCTGGGAGGTGAGGCCACCACTGCAGAAACCGAGCAGGCCGGCGCCGTGCATAAAACCGTCTTTGCTGGCTTCATTTCGGTAGAGCCAAAAACAGAAGATACTATTCATTTACAATACCGCTTGCCCCCAGCTGTGGTGGAACAGATTAATAACGGAACATATCAACTATATTGGCAAAAGCAGCCCGGTACCGCTAATGTGACCGCCACCATTGACTTTGATATTGGTCAAAAAATAGCGGCTGCAGCCACCCTTGACGAAACGGCCGAAATTGATAATACTAAGGTGCATTTCTCTGATCTATTACTCAGAGATCTAGCCCTGACCATCGAGCTGAAATAAGTGCCGACATAAAATGTTTGTTAAGAAAATTGGGATCGATTTAGGAACCGTGAATACGCTGGTGTACGTACCCAAGCGTGGTATTGCTATTAACGAGCCATCTGTGGTAGCGGTCAGTCAACGTGATGGCAAAGTGTTAGCGGTTGGTAGCGAGGCCAGAGAGATGATTGGCCGTACACCCGATACGATCGTGGCCAAACGGCCCTTGAAAGAAGGGGTGATTGCCGATTATAAAACCACCGAAAGTATGTTGCGTTACTTCATTAACAAGGCGCTCGGTGGTGTGCGCTTTATTAGTCCGGAAGTAATGATCGCTGTACCGGCCGGTATTACATCCACCGAACGGCGCGCTGTCATTGATGCTACCTTGCAGGCCGGAGCCAAAGCGGCTTTCATTATTAAACAACCGGTCGCCTCGGCGATTGGTGCTGGCATTCCGATTGGTTCAGCCTCAGGCCATATGATTATTGAAATTGGGGGCGGCACCAGCGAGATTGCAGTGATCTCATTGGGTGGGATTGTGGCCAATACCTCGGTGCGTATTGGTGGCACTAAGTTTGATGCGGCTATTCAGGAATATGTGCGCAAGCAGTATAATTTAGCCATTGGTGAGCGCAGTGCTGAAGAACTCAAAATTAAAATTGGTTCAGCCTTACCGTTAACCGAAAAATTGTCGATGGATATTCGTGGTCGCGATATGATTAGTGGTTTGCCGCGCACGGCTACCGTTACCTCAGATGATATCACCGAGGCGATCCAAGATGAGTTACAAGGTATTGTGCAGGCCGTCAAAGCTGTGTTACAAGATACACCACCCGAGTTGTCAGCGGATGTCATTGATAAGAGCATGGTTATTTCTGGGGGCACAGGCCTGTTGCGCAACTTAGATGAGTTATTAGCCCGCTCGATTAATGTTCCTGCCTACGTAGCGGATGATCCTCTCCAAAACGTGGTCAAGGGGACGGGTGTGGCATTAGAAAATCTTGAATCCTACAAGCGATCCATTTTGTCTGCCCGATGATCACCATTGGTATCGATGCGTCACGGGCCAATGTTCGCCAGCGCACTGGAACAGAGTGGTACTGTTACTATCTACTGCAGCAGTTTGCGCAGCTATACGATCCCAGGCAGCACCGGGTGATTTTGTATGTAAAAGAGCCACTGGTAGAGGATTTGCAAAACTTACCAGCAGATTGGTCAGTGCGTGTTTTGCGCTGGCCACCTAAATTATTATGGACCCAACTGCGGTTGTCATTAGCGCTGTGCTTACCGTGGCGGCGTCCAGACGTATTGTTTATTCCGGCCCACACCATTCCGATCATCCATCCCAAGCAAACGGTTTATGTGGCACATGATCTAGGGTTTGAACGGGATCCCCAACTCTATGCCAATACGTATATTGGCGGGCGCTGCATGCACTGGTTGATCAAGCTACTCACCCTAGGACGGTATGGTACGACTGAATTGGATTACCATCGGTGGTCGATGCGTTATGCTGTCCGCCACGCCAGCCGCATGATTACCATTTCCAAATTTACGAAACGTGAGCTGCAAGCCTGTTATGCAGTAGCCGATGAACGCATTGCCGTGGTGCATAACGGTTATGACCAGGAGCAGTATGTCCCAGCCATTCCAGCTGCCACGCCAGCAGCGGTGCCGTATCTGTTTTATGTTGGTCGGATTGAGCGTAAAAAAAATATTGATCATTTATTGCAAGCTTTTGCCTTACTAAAAACCCAGTATCACTTGCCGCATCAATTGTGGTTGGCCGGTAATTTGGGATATGGGTTTGAACACTTTCAACCTACTGCCGATATCAAACTATTCGGCTATATTACAGAAGCAGCTAAACTAAAACTATTGCAGCAAGCCGACTTGTTTGTCTTTCCTTCACAGTATGAGGGCTTTGGAATCCCGGTGATTGAGGCGCTGGCGTGTGGTACCAAGGTAGCCTGTTCTGATATTCCGCCTTTACGAGAGATTGGCGGAGCGGCGTGCTGGTATTATGATCAAACTAATCCAGCAGCCATGGCCCAAGTCATGCAGCAGGCGTTGGTAGCCGATGCAGTGGCGGCGCGGCAGCGTGGGTTAGCCCAAGTGAAACCGTTTTCTTGGCAACGGTGTGGTGCAGAAACTTGGCAAGTTTTGTTAGGCAACGTACACTAAATCCTATGCGTTATACTCGTCCGTTAATTGGTAATGCCGCCGTGATGCATTACTTGCAGAAAGTTGTAAAAAATGGTATAGTCCCTCACGCCCAAATTTGGGTCGGTCCAGACCAGGTCGGAAAAAAAACGTTCCTTGCCAATCATTTGTTCGAGCGCTGGTGTGAGCAAGGTAACGCTTGTTTAAAATGCCTGACCTGCCGCCAACTGCAGCATGATAGCTACACGGGCTTACGCTGGTTAGAGGGTAGCGATTTAGATATGGCCACCGTGCGATCAGTCATTCAAGAAGCAGCCGAGACAAACTTCTCTGCTCAGCATCGGGCCATTGTCATCACTCAAGCTGAACAGCTTAGTATGCAAGTTTATAACGCGCTACTGAAACTGCTCGAAGAGCCACGCAATCAGATCACGATCTACCTGTTAACCAATACCCTAGATCCATTGCCGGCTACGGTGCAGTCGCGCTGCAGTGCTATCTACTTTCAGCCGGTTCCAGCTGAAGAGTTAACGAACGCCTTTCCAGACCTAACAGAGTGCGTTGCATTGGTGAACGGTTTGCCTGGAAAGTTGCTGCACTGGCAGAAACCAGCTCAGCGCCAGCAGTATCTACAACAGTTACAAGATTGGTTGGCCATTGTGCGTAGTTTGCCCATTGAGCGGTTACAGCCAGTCACTAAGTTACTGCCTGACCGTGCAAAATCCGCAGACATGAATAGGCAATTAGATCAGCTCGAACTAGTAACTCAATTATTGTTAGCTAATCAAACTGGTTTGACTGCTAGCATCGAGCCAGCCCTGCACCAGCAAGTGATGTCAGCGGCCAAGCAGTACGACGTACGCCACACCTTAGCAGCCCTACAACAGGTGGCCACAGCGCGTCGTAGTTTAGCTAGACAAGTTCAACCCAAATTAGTGATGACCAATTTACTTTTGAATATCTATCCAAGCGTATGAAACGTTTCTCCCTCTTCCTGATCCCAGCTTTACTACTGGGTATTAGTTGTAACCAATCCTCTGATGGCGGAGTCTATCAATCACTGGATTCTGGTGAGAGCTGGGAGCAGGTGGTCTTTGTCGGTTCCGACGGCAAGCGCACGGAAACGATCAGTGAAGTGGATGTAGTGTCGATGGCATTTCATCCGGAAGATCCCAATGTTATTTATTTAGGCACCAAAGCTAATGGTTTGTATATTAGTTTGACTGGCGGTGAACGTTGGATTCAGTCTAAGGTGGATAGTGGCAACATTCGTA
>CAZSXL010000088.1:0-5357 GCA_964611225.1 uncultured Gammaproteobacteria bacterium | reverse complement strand
TTGATGCCTACATTATTGGGGGAGCTTATCCGTGGGATATTACCGCTGGAGCGTTATTAGTCAAAGAAGCTGGCGGCAAGATTAACCACTTAGATGGTCGCACTTGGGATTGGCGTGAAAACAATCAGCACATTCTGGCGGCCAATCCTAAATTACATGCCAAATTAGCTCGCTTGCTGATTCAGCGCTAACACCGCTATACTATGGTTATGAAAAACAAACCGATTATTTTTGTCACTCGTCCACTACCGACAGTAGCCTTAGTGGCGTTAAGTAAGTATGGTACCGTCCGTTTACGGAAACGAGATAGTATTATTACTCGTAAGGAGTTATTAATGGGGGCACGAGGGGCTGATATTTTAGTGCCGATTTTGACAGATACCATTGATGAGGCAGTGATGGCAGTTGCACCGCGCTTGAAACTAATTGCCAACTACGGTGCGGGGTACAACAATGTAGATGTAGCGGCGGCTACGCGTCGTGGAATTTATGTCACCAATACGCCTGATGTGTTGACAGAGACCACCGCCGAACTGACCGTGGCGTTGATGTTAGCGGTGTCGCGGCGTTTAGTAGAGACCGAAGGCATCATGCGAGCTGGCCAATATCCAGGGTGGGGTCCACTGATGTATCTTGGCCATGGTATTTCTGGAAAGACACTTGGAGTAGTGGGGATGGGTCGGATTGGCACTCGGGTAGCTGAAATTGCTCATCATGGTTTTGGTATGCACATTTTGTATCATACGAAACACAAAGAACGGGAAGTAGAACTGTCCCTGGGTGCGCGCAGAGTCAGTTTATCGACTTTATTAAAACAGTCTGATGTGATTACTTTGCATGTCCCATTAGTACCTCAAACGCACCACTTAATTAGTGGGCCAGAACTAGCCATCATGAAGTCGACCGCTTACGTGATTAACACTTCCCGCGGCCCAGTGGTGGACGAAGTCGCTTTAACCAAAGCGTTACAAAGAGGCAAGATTGCTGGTGCCGGTTTAGATGTCTATGAACACGAACCACAGTTGGCTCCTGGTTTGGCAAAGCAATGGAACGCCGTATTGTTGCCGCACATTGGTTCCGCTACCATTGAAACACGCACAGCCATGGCGATGGTTGCAGCCAAGAATGTCCAAGCTTTTATCCATGGGCGGCGTTTACCAAATTGTGTCAACCCCATCAACCACATTACGGCGGCTAGCTAAGGTAGCCTTACGGGCAATCCGTCCGGAAACCATGCTTCAGCAGGTGCTGCTACCCAAACCCACCGGGCGCGTGTATGTGATTGGTGCCGGTAAAGCTACTTATGGCATGGCCATGGCATTACAGCGCCGCTTGGGCAAACATATCGTTGGCGGATATATTAATGTTCCGGTGGTGTATCGTAAACGCATCGGTCAGATCACTGTGCAAAAGGCCAGTCATCCATTTCCTGATGCTGCCACCATCACAGCCACTAAAAAAATCCATGCGCTATTACAGTCACTGACCAAAGATGACCTAGTGATTGGTTTATGGAGTGGTGGGGGATCCAGCTTACTGACGTTACCACGGCCAGGACTGACTTTGCTCAACCAGATTGAGTTGTCACGCCAGTTAATGCGGGCTGGTGCCAACATCATTGAATTAAATACGGTCCGTAAGCACCTCTCCCAGGTGAAGGGTGGTCAATTAGCTGCGCTGACCAAAGCCAAAGTAATGAGTTTGGTGATTTCAGATGTGGTGGGTGATCGACTGGATATCATCGCTTCTGGACCAACGGTGGCTGACCCAACCACTGGTACACAGGCGGTAAGCATTTTAAAAAAGTA
This sequence comes from uncultured Gammaproteobacteria bacterium, assembly GCA_964611225.1. Classification (GTDB taxonomy): domain Bacteria; phylum Patescibacteriota; class Patescibacteriia; order UBA9570; family UBA9570; genus UBA9570. The sequence continues at coordinate 3,549 of CAZSXL010000088.1, read as the reverse complement.
TCACCTGTACACGCAAAAACTTGATCGCGTGATTCGTCAGTGTGAGACTCCCAAACGACTCGATGTTAGACGAGTAAAAACGAAACTGATTGGCTCAAATCGATTAGCGTTAACTGCGGTCTATCAGACAGCAAAAAAACTTGGTTTGTATCCAACTATTATTACTGCCTCCATGCACGGTGAGGCCAGAGTTGTTGCCAGGCAATTAGTTCGGCAAGCCGAGCGAGTGAAACGTAAACCAGCCTTACTGTTAGCTGGTGGTGAAACCACGGTCACGGTGCGTGGAACCGGTTATGGGGGAGGCAATCAGGAGTTAGCACTGGCAGCCTTGCACTATTTAAAACCAGGCATGTCGTTGTTAACCTTAGCCACTGATGGAGTGGATGGCTTTACACCAATACCGGTCGCTGGAGCAGTCGTGTGCTATGGTCAGTGGTCTCCGTCGTTACAAGCTTATTTGTCGAACAATGATTCCTATACTGCCTTAGGTAAATTGAAGGCTTTATACCAGACCGGCCCCACCGGCACAAACGTTGGGGATATTGTAATGATTTTAGTAACCTAGACGGATTGAAATAAACTAGTATCTATGGTATTATCAGGTCAATATTAAGATTAATGCTACTATAATGAATTTTGCGAACCGGATATCACGCCTGGGTACAGAACAAGCCTTCCATGTCTTGGCTCGAGCCAAACAGGCTGAACGTGAGGGTAGAGATATGATTCATATGGAGATCGGTGATACCGATTTTCAAACCCCCCAACCGATTGTCGATGCCGCTATTCAAGCGTTACGCGATAATAAAACCAAATACCTGCCCTCCGCTGGTTTATTAGAATTACGTGAAGTGTTGGCGGAGCAACTGTCCGAGTCACGTGGTATTACCGCTAAGCCTGAAGAGTTAGTCGTAACCCCAGGCGGCAAGCCAATGATTTTTTATACCTTATTGGCCTTGGTGAACGAGGGTGATGAAGTGATTTATCCTAACCCTGGTTTTCCCACCTATGAATCGGTCATTAACTTTATTGGTGCCAAGGGGATCGCTTTAGAAATGAAAGGGGAGAACGGTTTTAATTTTGATCTAGCTGAATTAAAGCGACTGGCTAACTCTAAAACTAAACTGATTATTTTAAATTCACCACAGAATCCAACCGGAGGTATTTTAACGCATGAATCCTTACAAGCCATTGTCGATATTGCCAAGCAATACGATGCCTGGATTTTTGCCGATGAAGTGTATTCCCAGTTAGTCTTTGAAGGTCAGTTTGAAAGTATCTTGTCCATTCCCGGCGCCCGCGAGCGGACGATTGTGTTGGATGCCTATACCAAAACCTTTTCGATGAGCGGCTGGCGTTGTGGGTATGGTCTGTGTCCAAATAAAGAAACAGCCGATGTGATTGCTAACTTGATTAATAACTCGGTGTCCTGTGCTGCTAATTTTACTCAGTGGGCCGGCATTGCTGCCTGGAAAGATCCCAGCATGCCACAAGCGGTAGCGGATATGCGGGAAGAATTAAGGAAACGCCGTGATGTGTTATATGCCGGCTTAGAAAACCTGCAAGGTGTCTCCTGTCATTTACCCCAAGGGGCAATTTATCTCTTTCCAGACATTACGGGCACGGGTCGCAGCAGCCAAGATGTCTATAACTTTATCTTTGATGAAGCCAATATCGCGGTGTTACCAGGCGCATCGTTTGGTCGCTTTGGTGAAGGGTATATTCGCTTATCGTTTGCCAACAACCCAGTGCCCAGAATTCAAGAAGCTATTAAACGCCTAGAAGCCGTCTGGCCTAAATTGATTGGCTAACCGCTATGATTGAAGAGCATTATTTCACTGCCCACACCAGCGCTCGCTTGACCTTTGTGATTGGTATTGTAATGGGCATGTCTATTATGACCTTAGGGGGGATTGGCTTCTTTACCTACGTCTTTTCTGGTGGTGAAATTAAAAGTTATGCCATTGCTCCATTAGATACGGAGAGTCAGATTTTGACTGAACCGATCAAACAGATTACGGAGCATAATGAAGCTGCTGTGGCTGAACCAAGCCCTAACCATGTGGTGGGCGCTACCGAGAACTATGCCGTAACGCTAGTGCAATACTTGGATTATGAATGTCGGTTTTGCAAGAAATTTTTTCCAGATGTATTAGCACTCACCACTAGCCATAGTGATACGGTGCGTTTAATCATCAAACAATATCCGTTGGTGCAAATTCATCCCCAGGCCAAAGCGGCTAGTTTGGCGGCGGAATGCGCGGCTGAACAAAATAAACTGGTTGACTATAGTACCAAACTATACGAACGCCAAGAGCAGTTGGCCGATACCACTGTATTCGAAACGATCGCTAGTGAGTTAGGATTAAATTTGGAAGCATTTAACATTTGTCGCACGGCTGATACCACCTTGGCACACGTAGAAGCTGATGCTGTGGAGGCCCAACAATTGGGTGTGCAAACACAGCCGAACTTGGTGATTGTGTGGGCCAACGGCGATCAAGAGTTAATCGACGGCTATGTGAATGCGGATTATTTAGTCAGTGTGCTAGGTTTATAACGGCATGTTGCCAAATCTGTACTGGGCAACCATTCCGATTGGTCCGATCCACATCCAAGTGTGGGGGTTGTTTGTTGCCCTGGGTATTTTGGTCGCATTGCTAGTCGCGAAACAATATGCTCGCCAGCGTCAGTTGAATGAGCAGTTGATTGTGGACGGCGCCTTTTGGATTGTGTTGGTCGCATTGTTGGGTTCACGTGTCTGGTATGTGCTGACGGAATGGCAACAGTTCGCTGGGCGTATGCTGGATGTGCTCAAAGTGTGGCAGGGTGGGATGTCGTTTAGCGGTGGTTTGGTTGGAGCAGCCTTGGCGGGCTTTATTTATTTTCATTATAAAAAAGTAAAAGTCTTAGAATACGTGGATGTGTTGCTGTACGTTTTGCCGCTCGGTTTAGCGGTTGGCCGGCTGGGCTGTTTTTTCATTTTTGATCACCCTGGTACCGTCACAGATTTCTTCTTAGGTGAAGTCTATTATGCAGATGGTTTGGTACACCATAATCATGGTTTGTATTTAGCCATCGATGGGGCAGTATTGTTTGCGTTGTTTACCTACCTGCGCTTTAAGGCAAAAATAAAAGCCCCCTATTTTTTGACAATCTACTTATTATGGGAAGGCATCGTGCGCTTGTGGTTAGACAGCGATAGAATTACTGACAGTCAGTGGCATGGGTTAACAGCTGCTCAGTGGTTGGGGATCGTGATGATTATATTGGGTTTAGTGGTGTTTGGGACTAGGCAGAATATCCGGAAGCGGTACTTGTAACCTTCTCAAAATTGAATTTCTCCTTCAACTTACTTTACCCCCGGCCCCTTGCAGGGGAGATAAGTTTGAATGACTACAATAACTTCTGTTAAAAGATGATCAGACACTAAACAGTATTCCCCTGCAAGGGGGTAGGGGTAAGGGCCCATTACGGAGGAGCTTCATTTAGTGCGGAAAAATCAAGTTAGCAATGCACCACCCCCCTGTAGATAACTTTGGATGACTT
>CAZSXL010000087.1:0-5363 GCA_964611225.1 uncultured Gammaproteobacteria bacterium | reverse complement strand
TTGGCAGCGCTGGTTGAAGCGCGTTGCTATTGTCTGTGCGATTGGTCTAGCCACAGTGCTTGTCGTTGGGGTGGCTGTATTCGCTTGGTTCGCTAAAGACCTGCCTAGCCCAGATCAACTGGAAAACCGCGTCATTGCCGAGAGTACAAAGATATATGACAAAACTGGCGAACACCTACTGTACGAAACCGGTAAAGATGTTCGCCGCACCTATACCAAAATCGAAGAGATCGCCCCATACATGCTCCAAGCTACCGTTGCTTTGGAAGATAAAAACTTTTACGACCACCGCGGATTTGATCCAGTTGCTTTACTACGGTCAGCGGGCATTAATGTCACTAGCGACCGCCAAGTAGGCGGCTCCACCATTACGCAACAGTTTGTAAAGTTAGCGATTGTCGGCCAAGACCGCACCTATTCCCGTAAAATTAAAGAGCTGATTCTGTCGGTTGAGTTAGAGCGTAAATACAGCAAAGATCAAATCCTGGAATTCTACTTAAATGAGGCTGGCTATGGCGGCATTAACCTTGGCGTCGCGGCTGCTTCCCAAAGCTACTTCGATAAAGCGCCCAAAGATTTAACCCTAGCTGAGTGTGCTCTGCTGGCCTCCATTCCGCAAAAACCAAACCGGGTGACGCAAGACCAAGAAACTCTTTTTACACGCAAAGATTATACACTTGACCGCATGGCCGAAGAGGGTTACATCACCACCGAACAAGCTGAGGCCGCCAAAGCCGAGCCAATTGAACTGAAGCGTACGATCGCAAAAAAAGATGCGCCCCATTTTGTAGATTATGTGATCGCACAACTAGAAGATGACTTCGGTAGCAACTTCATCAACCAAGGACTGCGCGTCACCACCACGCTCGATTACGACAAACAGGTCATTGCCGAAGAGGTCATTGCTACCGGTATGGAAAAAGTAGAGCAGTACGGTGGCAGCAATGCAGCCTTAGTATCAATCGACACCCATACCGGCCAAGTACTGGCTATGGTTGGTTCAAAAGACTACTACGCCGAAGACTATGATGGCCAGTTTAACGTCGCCACCAGTGCCCGGCAGCCCGGCTCCTCCTTTAAACCCGTTGTCTACGTGACGGCTTTTGCCAATGGCTACAACCCTAACACTATTCTGTTTGATGTCAAAACCAATCTAACCGTAGCCGGTGGCGCTCCCTATAGCCCCAATAACTTTAGTGGTGGCTTCAGTGGTCCACTGACCATACGACGCGCCCTTGGGCAGTCCATGAATATTCCGGCTGTCAAAACGCTCTACCTGGTGGGTAAAGATAAAGTGCTGGATACCGCCGATAGTTTGGGCTACACCACGCTCGGCGACCGTGACCGTTTTGGCTTAGCCTTGGCGCTAGGCGGCGGAGAAATAAAGCTGTTAGAGCATACCTCAGCTTTTGCCACCTTTGCCCGTGAAGGCGAGCGTCATCCTGTAGCCACTATATTAAAAGTAGAAGATCGTCAGGGTACTACGCTGTACGAGTGGCAAGACTCCTCGCAACAGGTGATCGATAAAGCCGCCGTGCAACAGCTCAATAGTGTCTTGTCGGACCAATCTGCCCGGGCAGGTTTTTCAGCTCTAAATATTTCCGGAAAAACCATTGCTGCTAAAACAGGTACCACCCAAGAGTTTCATGATGCCTGGACAGAGATGTACACCCCGTCGTTCGCCACTGGTGTTTGGGTGGGTAATAACGACAATACGGCCATGGACTACTTGGCGGACGGAGTGATTATCGCTGCACCAATCGCAAACGATTACATGAGCCGGATTCTAGACGGCCTGCCTAACGAAACCTTTAATGCACCGCCCAGCGCCACAGCTAACAAGCCAGTGTTGAGTGGGGAGATTGGAGAAAAGGTGGAAAAATATGTGGACACAGGAACCCAGCACATTATTCCAGACGAGTGTCTGGCTAGTTACCCAGCTGAATTTAAAGAGAAAAAAGAGTTTAAAGAGGTCCATACCATTTTGCACTACCTGCGCAAAGAAGACCCGCTAGGGTCTGCTCCTGCCGACCCCGCCGACGATCCCATGTACACACCGTGGGAAGAGGCCATTCAGTTATGGGCCGAGGGGCAGTCAGAATACATCACCGAAAAAACCGAATACGAGGATTGCAACCTCCGCTCCGCCGATCAAACCCCAACACTCACTATTCTGTCTCCGACTGCGAGTGAAAAACTAACTAGTAAAACATTTGCCATTAGCGCGCGTATTCATCCCGGCACTAACCGTAGTGTTAAAAAAGTGGAATACATTATTGATAGCGTCACCGTAGCGGTCGCCACGGTCAGTCCGTTCGACTCAGATTATGTGCCCACCACACTCACTACTGGAAACCACTCGCTGACTATCCGCGTAACCAACGACCGCGACAATGTCACCGAGGCCACAGTGTCGTTTAGTTACAGCGCTGGCAGCAGTACTAATACAAACACCAACACGAACTCAAATACAAACAAGAATAGTAAAAATAAGAACACCTCGGACAACGAGGAGTAATGACGAGTAGTGGCCAAGTTCAGTTAGTTGGCGCGAAACTGCAAACGGGTAATACTACTACCGCACACCTGCTGGATGTAGCGCGTAATATCTGGCTCGTGCTCCCGTAACGTCTGCATCAGTGCTGGGTTGGTTGACCGCACCACCAACACGGAGTCGCGCACAAACATTGGTTCACACTCCGTGGTTGTTACCTCTGGAAACTCGCTTTGTAAGTACAGCCGAAAAGCCTCCACTACCATACTAGCCTGGACGGTTCCAGCGATACCCGCATGCTGTAACCGCTTCACGATATCTCCTTGCGACAACCCCTGCATCATAGCCGCATCACTGTTTAATAGGCATGATAATGTAAACAAAGTGCTCGTCAGTAGTCGATTGGAACAACCCCGGACTCATTCCGGTATTCGCCAAAAACCTCACTTCATTACCCGCCATGTTTTGTAACCCGTCTAGTAAGTAGCGGTAGTTAAAGGTGATGGACACCTCGTCGCCAGTAACCTGCGCAGTCTGGGTGGTGGTGTTTTGTCCCAACTGCACGTTTACTGCTTTAATTTGTACGGCCTGGTCAGTTGGAGAAAAGGTGAGCGTAATATCATTGACCCCTGTCTTACTAAACAACGCCACGCCCTTTACTGCTTTGATAAAATCATCTTTACTCAACAACGCTGTCGTTAGTCCGGTCTTAGGAATAATTTGTTCGTATTCAGGAAACTTACCTTCTACCAAACGCGAGACAAACTCTACGTCCGCTAAGTGGCAAGCAAATTGGTTCTCGGTCACCAGCACCTCTACCATTTCAGCAGTCACGCTTTGTAACAACCGTAATAGTTCCTGGGCTGCTCGTTGTGGGAGGATCACCTTTTGACTACCTTCTCCTTCCACCACCTCAACCGTGCGTTCGGCCAGACGATAACTATCGGTTGCGGCTAGCACTAAATTGGCTTTGGATAATTTAAAACAGACACCCGCAATCTCAGGGCGACTTTCATCTGCAGCCGCTGCCACAATCGTTTGTTGTAAGGCTATTTCTAAGTTTGCTTTAGAAAGCTGGTAACGATTAGTTTGTTCAATGATTGGTAGGGTTGGAAAATCAGTAGCCTCTTCACCTTTCACCACTGTCGCTTGTCCATTAGCAGAGAACTGCACCTCCTTACCCACTAACGCACAGTCTACTCGTTCGGAAGACAATAATGAAACATAATTAGTTAACAATTGAGCTGGCAAAGTAAATGACCCTGGTTGATCTACTTTTCCTCGGATAGTTACTTGCACTCCAATCTCTAAGTTGGTTGCTGCTAAGACTACTTTGCCATCACCAGCCTGCAATAACACATTTTGTAGGATGGGTAAATTTGTATTCTTACTTGCAACTCGACTAACAGTGAGTAGTCCTTGTTTTAAGTTTTCCTGGGTGCAAGAGAATTTCATAGTTCTTAATCTTAAATATCTATTTAACTAATAATATTAATAAGGACTGTGGATTAGTGGATAAGTGTAAATGGGGTAGTGTTGGTAGTGGTATATTCATAAACTGGCTGTAGATAAGGGGTGTGTAATGGGGTGATGTATTTGTGTGTAGTTTAGGGGGAAATGACTGGTAGGAAAGTTACTCACAATTACATCACTGACTGATCACTTGCTATACACATAGGTATACACAAGCCTATCCACAGTTATAGGTATAATTTTTGTTTAATTAAAGTTAGGTCTTGACTTAGTTTTTCGTTCACAATTAGGTCTTTCTGAATTTTGTTAAACGCATGCATCGCAGTGGTGTGGTCGCGACCACCTAGGGCTTGACCAATCGTTGGGTAAGAGGCAGTCATTTCTTCACGCATAATGTACATGGCAATCTGACGTGGAAAAACTAGTTCTTTTTTACGTGATATGCCGGTAATGGATTCAACCGGAACGTTGTAGTATTCAGCTACTGCCAACAACACCTGTTTAGCTGTCATAGCGCCTCGTTTTGGAGCCTGTATCAAGGAAGACAGTAGCCCCTTAACGCTGTCGATGGTAGGCCTGGTGTTGGTTAGTTGCTTGGCCGCTACCACCCTGTTTAGGGCCCCCTCTAGCTCACGAATATTATTTTGGATAATAGTGGCAATAAACTGAATAATATCATCTTCTAGTTGAATGTTTTTTTCCTGGCATTTCGTATTGAGAATGGCGATTCTGGTTTCTAAATCAGGGGCCCCTACATCCACAATCATCCCCCACTCGAAACGGGACACCATCCGATCCTCCAGGGTTGGAATCGCTTTGGGTGGTCGGTCAGAACTAATGACAATCTGCTTATTATTTTGGTGGAGAAAATTAAAGGTATGGAAAAAAGCTTCTTGGGTACCTTCTTTACCAGCTAAAAACTGGATATCATCTACCAGTAAAACATCAACTGAACGGTACTTATTTTTGAAGGAGTCTGCCTGCCCGATCGTCACAGACTTAATGTACTCATTGGTGAATGTTTCACAAGGAGTATACAAGACGCGCTTTCCAGGAAACTTGTGCATGATCGCGTTACCAACAGCCTGCATTAAGTGGGTCTTGCCTAGCCCAACGCCACCATAGATGAACAGTGGGTTATAAATAGTCGCTGGGTTTTCGCTCACTGCGCGGCAAGCAGCATGCGCCAGCTCCGTCTTCTTGCCAACCACAAAGGTATCAAAGGTATGTCGGGGGCTAAGCTCTGGGTTGGCGGGCGGAACCGTGATTGGTTTAACGCGAATCGGGGCAGCGGCCGGGGGTGGAGCAGTCGTTGTTTTGGCTGGCGCTGGCTTAACCTGAGCGGACTCCGCGGCTGGCTTAACGGATGCAGGAGCAACGACGATTTCACGTTTGC
>CAZSXL010000086.1:0-5494 GCA_964611225.1 uncultured Gammaproteobacteria bacterium | reverse complement strand
TTGCGATGATTAGATTTCATTTCTTACTTCTTTGCAACAATGGAATCCCTGAATAATTAAAAACTAAAGCTGCTTCAAAATCAAACGAGATTATTGATACGATACCTCAGAGTTCTGGCGATCTGTGTGAAGTTATCGTTCGCATATTACGCGGTGATCTGGATGCTCGTAATGTGCTATTGAGTGCCGACTACCACAGTGGTTTTGTCAAACTCATAGAAGGAACCGGCTATGATACGGAAAAATTACAACGCTTCTTAGAAAATCTAGGCTTACAGAACAAAGATTTACGTGCACAGGTAGCTCTGGTTGAAGCCCAGTCACATCCAGAGGTTCCAGAACGCCCAGAAGATCTGACCAGAGAGAATCTCTACCGTTTATCAGGAGAGCGACTGAAAGCATTGGTCGAGCCAAATGAATACGCTGGCAAGACCAACCTACAAGCTTGGAAAGAAGCTTTAATGAAGATCCGTACACTTCCTAGATTAGCGCGTGATGAGTACCCGTCTGAATATGAATTCAGACGTGCCGCTACAGAGCAGTGGGCGGCTGAGCGGTTTGCACCGGATAGTGAGGGGAAGGTCATTATTAAGGGTCTAGAGAATCATCTTTCTTATGTTGAAGCATCACCTGATATTAGGTCCGCTGTTCCAGAGAAGGTTGCAAAGCAAGTGAATAAAGCACTAGAAATTTGTGATCCTACTGTACGCGAAAACCCAACTGTATTTAGCATCGGCGCTCAGGAGATCCTACTTGATACAGTCGCGAGGTCTGACTTAAAACTGGACAGTACATCACCCAGGACTGACCGTAAGGTACAGGACCTATTAAATCTTGTAGATAACTTAAAGTTGACCTCCGGGGCAGCTGAACTTAAGCCAATCGTTGAAGACCATCCCCGTCCAACCATGACAGCTATCTCTGCCGATGCAGCCAGAACTGTTCGTAATCTGCGTATTAATGAACCAATGAAGCGCGCCAAACTGATCGAACAAAGTTTTAATGATTTAACAGCTCTTACCACAGGGGGGACGGATAGTTATCGCCTAGGTCTGGAGGGCTATCAGGGTTGGGTTGCTGAAGACTATGCAACATTGCTTAGTCTGTTAAGGACACAATTGGGAGAACGGGGTGAAACCATAGATCAGCGATCAGCCACTGAGGTAGAACTTAAAGGCAAAGCCACAGCATTAGTTGCCGACATTATGTCAGGACCTGTATTTAGGCACGCTGACGGAGCGTATGAACTGCTACACAAATTAGAACGGCTTGCTCATAGTGACAAGGTGTGGATTAAAGATGCTGCTGGAAGCAGACATGATCTGGATGATCTTACACGATGGGTATCTCCAACCAGAGAATTTACACAGGATGACTATAAAGATTTAGAAGTCTTTGTCAAACAAGAGATAGAAAGCCATGGAATCAAACCACGGCCATTGACCTACCCAGAGAAAATGGAAGAATTTGGCAGGCAGTTTGAAGAAAAAACAAAAAAAATCACCGCCAAAGCGGATGAGCTAGTCGCTGCTATTCAGGCAAGACCAGAAGTGATTCGTGCTGGCAGCGCTGAACAACTATTAGCCGATTTGGAGAGTTATGCCGAAGGAAATGATGAGGGAGAAAAAAGCTACACAGGTTATTCAAGCACCGACTATAGAACCCTGATTAAGCTCATTCAAGAAAAGTTAGAGCATCCAGCTTAGCTACACACAACTGCGTACAAAATCAAGCGACAGCCCAATAATAGCCGCCCGTTCGCCCATGACAGAACGCACAAAGCCACGCTCTTCGATCTCTTCAATCGCAATCGACCCGCCTTTATCCAGTGGATTTTTTTCATCAACATAGCGTGTAACTTGTTCCAGGGTGAGCGGTTGAAAATGAATAATCGCTTTGCGCACATCTGTATGCAACTTTCCGGTGGTGGCAAAAACTACGGTAGTACCGGTCCAAATAAACATCTCCCGATCAGAGTAACTTAGTATAGTATCGATAGCGTCTTGCCGTGATGTCGGTTTCCCTAAAAATTTCCCATCTAACTCACCGGCCACGTCAGCGGTCACAATGACAGTGTCTGTACCAACATATTGTGGCAGTATCGCTTTGGCCTTCGCTTCTGATACTACACGCACCGTCTCCGCTACCGTAGCTTGGTGTAGCGCCAACTCATCAATGGCGGGATCCACCACTGTGAATGGTTTATCTAGTTGCTCAAATAATGCTCGTTTGTAAGGTGAAGCTGAACCCAGAACTAAGTTCATGCGGCCATCTCTTCTAGTTCGTCCCAAGTGACTTCGTAACCCACTGATGTATCTCCACGCTTGGCCCCCTGACGAACATCACTCACGATATCACTCAGTGGACGACGGTCTCGTGGATCAGCTAGCACATACTTTCTGTTCCGCACATCAATCCGCACTATTTCCCAGTTTTTATTTCCCAGTTTAGGTAAGTTTACCACTTCACCTTCTGCTCTAGGCAAACTAACCGGCACACGCTCCTCTACTCGTACCTTAGGAAATACTTTTAAACCACGATCTTCCAATTCCGCTTGATCAGCAGTAGTCGCACGGTCGTCAAAGTACTTAATCAAAGCATCGGCTGCTTGTTTAGGCTCCGTCCCTTTTAGCCACGGTACATTGTCCATAGCATTGAGTAACGATCTCAACGTCTCGCGATTTCGGTTCCGCACCTCTGGATCCAGATCTTTTGGATCGATATCCTGCTGAAAAGACTGGCTTAACTCGCGTAAGCGGCTGGCACGTTCATGGTAACCTTCAGCCGAATCGCGCGGCGCTTCTGGCTTAGGTATAGCTGGCCTGTCATCAGGATTAAAAACCATAAGGTAACTAGTTTAAGGTAAACGCTGTAACTGCGAAAAATCTAGCTCACTGATCAACTGGTGCACGGCACAATTACAAGCCGCGTTATCTGGTGTACCACATAAGGTAGCGTCGATCAGTAAATCCTGTTGCAATGCTTCCGGTAAATAATAATAGTACACATTCCAGGCTTCATTACTATGCTGGTCATTCGGTTCGGTTTCATACACGCTCATAAACACCTGCTGGCAGCTGCGACACTGTAATAATTGCGCCGTGCGGTTGGTATAACTATTGCGCGCTGGAATAACAAATTCAACCAACTGTGTAACAGCATCGGTAGAGTGGCAATAGGGACAAACGGTGGCGATAGTCATATGAGATTATATAACTTCTCGAACGATCTCATCAAAACTATATACCACTTTGGCAAAGTTAGCGAACTGTTCTGGCTTAAAGTGTTTATCTGGCCAAACGTAGACAAAAATACCAGCCGCGGCGGCACTTTGTGCTCCCGGTAAGGAGTCTTCAATCGCAATCGCTTCTTCGGGCTTAATCTGCAAAGCTTGCAAGGCATGCAAGTACGGTTCAGGATGAGGCTTTGGGTAAGTAATGTCGTCACGGGTAATGCGACAGGTAAAATGATGATCAATTTGATGATGCCGTAAGGCTCGTTCGATCACTTTGGCCGGGGAGCTACTGACAATGGCCAACCGATAGTGTATGGACAGTTGCTCAATGGCAGTCCGCACACCCTCTTTAAGTGGCAAACCAACATCTAAGATATATTGTTCTATTTGTTTAGTCACTTCATCACGTGCTTGTATCACATCAAACTTTTTTTTGGTGAGATCAATTACTACACGAAAACAGTCTTCCCAGGTTAGGCCTGGCACAATAGCGGCATTGATTTTATCTTGTAACGCAAAAGATATTTTCTGTTTCCACATCCATTTGCTAAACACCTCTTCATAGGCGCGTTCGCTTTCTACCACCGTACCATCAAAATCAAACAGGATGGCTTGCAACGCTACTTCTTTCACTTGGTTTGACCTTCAAATAATAAGTCGTCTAAGGCCGAGTCACCAAAATGGTCAACCGATAAATGAGCCTCTTCATAGGTACTAGTGCCCAGCGGGTCAGTTGAATGGATTGCAATCACCTTCAAGCCAGCCGCTTTGGCGGCCGCAATGCCGGCATCCGTATTTTCAAAAGCCAAGATACGATCAGGCGATAACTGCATTAACTCGATACCACGTAAATAGCCATCGGGCGCTGGCTTGGGTTCAGTGACATGTTCGGCATGCACAATGTGATCAAAGTAGTGGGCTAGGTCAAAACCTTCCAGCACATGGTCAACGTAAGCTTGCTCCGAATTCGTGACAATGCCCATCGGTATATTACGTTCTTTCAACAATTCTAAAAAACTAGTCACTCCATCCAAGATGTCCACAGTGTGTACCGGCGTAGCCAAGGTAATCTCTACTTTACGTTCGTAAATAGTTTCAAAGGCATCATCGGGTAAGTGAAAACGTTCGGCAATGGCCAAAAACATTTTACGAAAACTACCGCCATATTGAATGGTATCACCCAAACTATCTAAATCATAACCATGCTCTAACAAGGCTTGCTTAAACGCAGCGTAATGTAACCCTTCACTGTCAATTAATGTTCCATCGAGGTCAAACAAAATACCGTGAAACGGCTGACGTAAGGATGCTGGTAAATACAAGCTCATAGCTTAAGCAGTGTAGCGATTTTTTCAAAGTTGTCTAGCCCATTCCCATAATAGATTGCCTCAAAGCCAGCTTGCTTAGCGGACGCAATAGCGTTCAACGAGTCATCAATGACAGCGCAGTCAGCTGGTTGAACATCGTACGCCCGAGCAACCGCTTGGTAACACTCTGGATTTGGTTTAGTATGCGTAACCTCACCCAGACCAATAATGACCGGAAAGTACTCTGCTAAGTTATGTTCCTGTAAGAAGGCCGTAATGTGGGCACTCAACGAACTGGAGGCTACCCCACACTGCACACCATGGACATGTAATAGGTCGACAAATTCACGTAAACCAACCATTGGCTGGCTGGTAGCCGGATTAAAGATTACCCCATAGAAATCAAAGATAACGACTTGCATGGGGTCACTATAGCATATAGACTTTCCTTATGCAGCAAACCTGCCAGCACTGTCACCAATCATTTGAAATCGATGCAGTTGACCAAGCCTTTTACAAACGGATAGCTGTACCGGTACCTACTTTTTGTTGGCGCTGTCGGATGCAACGTAGATTCGCTTTTCGTAACGAACGCAAGTTGTACCCCAGTACCTGTGCTAAGACCGGCAAGCCGATCATCACTATTTTTGATCCAGCGAATCGCTATGTAGTGTACGATCGTGATGCCTGGTGGCAAGATGACTGGAGTACACTAGAGTTTGGACAAGCCTATGATTTTGCTCAACCATTTTTTACGCAATGGCGCGAGTTATTTAAACGCGTACCCCAACCGGCAGTGTTTAATAGTAAGTGTACCGACAGTGCGTATTGTAACCACGTGGGTGAATTGAATAAATGTTATTTAGTATTTGCCTCGTGGGAAGGAGAAAACTTATACTAACCTACGCGCTAATCGAACTGGAAGGACTCCTTTGATTGATCTGGCAGCACC
>CAZSXL010000085.1:0-5656 GCA_964611225.1 uncultured Gammaproteobacteria bacterium | reverse complement strand
TGCCTACGCCCACTTCAAGCAACTGGCTTCGCTGGTTCCGCCGCTGGTGTACGATTCGTTGCTGGTGGCATCGCCGTTGGTGATGTTCGTGCGTGGTGAGACGGTGTCGCACTGGACGGTGTTGGTGGCTGTGGGCATGGTGATCGTCACGGTCATTCGCTATCGCTACCACACCAGTCGAATTGTGCTGCAGACGTAGGAAGTTCATGAGGCCGGGGCGACCTCACATTTCGCCCCACCCTTCTTTAAGACACTAACATACCTCCCCCTAACCCCCTCCTCTGAGGAGTGGGGAATAAGTGCTCTACTCCCTCTACTCCTCAGAGGAGGGAGGGTTGGGGTGGGAGGTAAAGATGGTCAGGTTAGCAGATTCGACCAGTACTGAGTCGCAGAATCAGTCTAGCGTTGGGGCTATAAACATGTTACACTAACACCATGAAATGTAGTCTCGTTTTTAGTCTGGCTTTGCTGTTGCCAAGCGTTAGTTTGGCGTACGATACCATGGCTCCAGAAGTACGGGTATTTGATCAGGAGTTCAATCAAGTGAGCAGTTTTAATGCATTGAACGGGAGTTTTGATGGTGGTATGGATGTGGCGGTCGGGGACGTTGACGGTGATGGTGATGACGAAATTGTCGTAGCGGCTGGGCGGAGTGGGGGTCCCATGGTGCAAGTGTTCCAAGGTGATGGCACCTTGATTGCCCAGTGGTTCGCCTACAGTGAAAGTTTACGTACCGGGGTAAAAGTAGCGGTGGGAGATTTAGATGGTGACGGTACAGCCGAGATTGTCACTGGTGTCGGTGCTGGTGGTGGTGCCCAAGTGCGCGTGTTTACGGCTGATGGTACCAGTAAGTTTGGCAACGGCTTCTTTGCTTTTGACAGTAGTTTCCGGGGTGGCTGCGATGTCACCGTCGGAGATTTTAATGGTGACGGTAAAGCCGAGATTGCGGCGGCAGCTGGCCCCGGTGGTTCGCCCCATGTCCGGGTGTTTTCCCGCAAAGGTAGATTTCTAGGTACTGAGTTTCGGCCTTTTGCCGATGATAATACCGGTGGCGTCTCCCTGGCCACAGCCAATGTGGATGGTGGGGACGACGATGAGTTAGTGATGGCGATTCAATCGGCTGGTGAAGCTTGGGTGAAAACTTATAAAAATGACGGCAGTATCCTTGGGGAATGGAAAAGTTTTGCTGATTTGTATAGTGGGTTAGCGATTGGTGCAGGTGATCTGAACGGTGACGGTAAAGATGAAATAGCTATAACGCCACGGCAAAGTGCTGGCCCACATGTGTTATGGTATAAAGGTCATGGTCAGTATACCGGCAACAACTTTTTTGCCTATCCAGAAGATTTCCGGGGTGGTTTAAATATTGCGACTGGTGATATCGATGGTGATGGTCACTTAGATATCGTGACTGTTCCAGGAAAAAATGGAGCTGCTGGTCGAGTGGATCTGGTGCGTTACATTGATGTCGATCTATCCGAGCAAACGACGCGGGTTTATGAATATGGCGAACAAGTGCGCGAATTTTTAGTATCAACTGGCGTAGCCAAATACCCCACGGAACAGGGAGAATTTTCAGTTGAGCGCAAAATTTATAATAAAGATTACAAGTGGAGTTACGGTGAAGATCACCCGGATAATTACGATCTGAAAAATGTAAAATGGAACTTACTATTTAATACCTCTGGTCGGCAGTATCTGCATTACGCTTATTGGCACAATAATTTTGGTCATGTCATGAGTCATGGTTGCGTCAATATTAATGCCACTAACGCCGAGTGGCTCTATAATTGGGCCCAGGTAGGTGATCCTGTCATTGTGCACAACTAAAGTATGATCTGGTTATTTACTCTCCTATTTCCATTCGTTGTTCAAGCGGCCACTCTGCCACAGCCGTCCGATGTCGTTTTATTGCATGAGGGTGTGACGGAGGAAAAGCAGAGTGATTATAACTATATCTTTACGGTGGATGGAGACGATACCATTTACACCTGCCAGGCTAATCGTTGTAGTTTAACGCTATTTCGTGATCAAGAAACTGTCCAAGTCGTTATTTATGAATTACCGGAAGGTTACCAACGGGTCGCTAATCTGGTGGATCAAAGTGTTTTACAAGAATATCAGGCCAACGCCGCGCACCAATACCAGGTAGAAGGTTTAGAAACAGCGCTCACCGCTACGGCATCCACCCGCAGTTATCATACCCTGACTATTCAGGCGGATGGTAGTATAGAACGCGATGCCGTTAGTCAAGAACGCAATCCCGCGGAGATCAGCGTTGCGGCTGGTTCAAAGCATGCTTGGGTCCGGTGGTTAGTGGGGGGAAGTGCGGTCGTTGCTCTAGGAGCTGGTGCTGTATTGTGGAAACGGCGGTTTTAATTTATACTAGGCCGGTATGAAAATACGCACTAAACTTTGGATCGCTTTTGGCATGATTATCGCTTTGACAGCTGTGGCGGCTACAGTGGATTATCCTAATGGTCCGGATATTACCTGGCAAGGCGATTTGAAGCGCGAGCTCAAGGTGCAGTTAGGCTTGGATTTACAAGGCGGTACTGGTTTGGTCTATGAAGCCGATCTAAGCCATATTGTGGCTGGCGAAGAAGCCGAAGCCTTGGCTGGGGTGCGCGATGTCATCGAACGTCGGGTGAACGCCTTTGGTGTATCTGAACCGGTAGTGCAAACCAGTCGTTCAGGTGACAACTGGCGGGTATTAGTTGAGTTACCTGGCGTCACCGATATTAATGCTGCTATCAAACAAATTGGTGAAACTCCCACGTTGGAATTTAAAACCGAAGCGCCTGATCAAGGTATAACCGATGAACAGAAAGGTTTTATCCAGAGCTTGAACGATCAAACCAAACAACAAGCCCAAGATGTCCTGACCAAAGCCATTGCCGGTGAAGACTTTGCCCAGCTCGCCAAAGATAATAGTCACGATACACTGACGGTTGATTCGGGCGGGAGTTTGGGTTACGTGGAACGATCAGAACTAGAACCAGCCGTGGCGGATGCTGCCTTTGCCGCTAATCCTGGTGATCTAATTCAAAGCGTGATTGAAACGGAGGTTGGTTATTACGTCTTAAAGGTAGAAGATAAAACCACTGGCGTTTTGGATGTGCTCAACGGTATCATCACCACTGCTCCAGACGGCGCCAGTACAGTCGAGGCAGTTAAATTAGACCAAATTTTAATGCAAAAACTACCGCTCGATAGTAGTTTGTTCGGTGCCCAGTATGAGGAGACGCAATTGACTGGTAAACAATTAGATCGGGCAGCGGTGCAGTTTGATGGCACTACTTCAGTACCAGTAGTTGGATTAGTGTTCAATGCCGAGGGCGCTGATTTATTTGAACAGATCACCAAGGATAATATCGGGAAAACCATTGCTATTTATCTGGATGGTAGTGCAATTAGTACTCCCATGGTGAATGAGGCCATTAGTGGTGGGGAAGCGGTGATTCAAGGTGATTTTACTTTAGATGAAGCCAAGACCTTAGCGCGGCGGCTCAATGAAGGTGCCTTACCCGTACCCATTACCTTAGTGAATCAGCGTAACATTGGGCCTAGCTTGGGCGCTGAAGCTTTGGAACGGAGTGTTTTTGCTGGGCTACTAGCCATGATCTGTTTAGCGGTGTTTATGATCGGTTACTATCGTTATCCTGGTTTAATCGCAATGGGGGCATTAACGATCTACGGCCTGCTCTTATTGGCGATCTTCAAACTGTGGCCCATTACCTTAACCTTATCAGGGATTGCCGGGTTTATTCTGTCACTGGGGATGGCGGTGGATGCGAACGTCTTGATTTTTGAACGGATGAAGGAAGAGTTACGGCGCGGCAAGGACTTACAGAGCGCCATTGATGATGGGTTCAAACGGGCTTGGTTATCGATTCGTGATTCTAATGTATCGTCACTTATTACCTGTGTCATTCTGACTTGGTTTGGCACTTCCGTGATTAAAGGTTTTGCCTTGACGCTAGCAATTGGTATCCTGTTGAGTTTATTTACCGCTATTACGGTAACGCGTTTATTCTTGAAAGTCTTACCGTTAAAACATCCGTGGTTGTACGGAATCAAACAATAAAGTTATGGGTATATTACGCTTACGCTATCTGTGGTACACCTTGTCTGGTCTCTTAATGACCGCCAGTATTTTGGCGATGGCTGTGTATGGCTTTCGCTTTGGGATTGATTTTACCGGTGGTACGTTATTAGAAGTTCATTTCACTGGTGAACGACCAGTGGTTAGCGTAGTGGAAACAGCCCTCGAGCCATTGCAGTTAGGTGAAACGCAAATTGAACCAGCTAATGACGATAGCTATATTATTAAAACCCAGTTTATCCAAGATGATCAACGCGTGGCTATCTTACAGGCGTTGGGTGACGGTGTGGTAGAAGATAGCTTTGAAACGATTGGACCAACTATTGGTGAAGAGTTACGTCGTAAAGCCATCAGCGCTGTTATTCTGGTGGTGCTAGCCATCGTCCTATATATTGCCTGGGCATTTCGTGGGGTCTCCAAAGGGCCCGTGCCAGCCTGGGCGTTTGGTTTATCGGCGGTGGTGGCATTGGTGCATGACATTATCATTCCACTCGGCGTCTTTGTGGTGTTAGGGGAGTGGCTAGGAGTAGAATTGAATGTGATGTTTATTACCGCTTTACTAACTATTTTAGGTTTTTCCATTCATGATACCATTGTGGTGTTTGATCGTATTCGAGAAAATTTACGGCGCAGTAGCGCTACTAGTTTTGCCGGTGTCATTGGCGAAAGTATCCAACAAACGGTGATGCGGTCATTGAATACCTCTGTGACCGTGATTATTGTGTTAGCGGTATTATTATTGTTTGGCGGTGCTTCTACCTTTTACTTTGTGTTAGCGTTAATGATTGGTATTACGGTTGGCACCTATTCTTCGATTTTTATTGCCAGTCCGTCGTTACTGATTTGGCAGAAACTGCTCAAAAAGGGTTAAACAACATAGTTGACAGTTTGTAAAAGAAATGATATACTATTAAATGTAGTTATCATTGAATTGAGCTTTATGGATATCGGTGGATCAATCCTTGATCGCATCATTGCAAGCAAGGATGACCAAGAAAAACAAGACTTTCAGCCGTTAGAGCTGATCGCTACGTTGTTGCGTCAATTAGCTGAT
Source organism: uncultured Gammaproteobacteria bacterium (assembly GCA_964611225.1). Lineage (GTDB taxonomy): Bacteria > Patescibacteriota > Patescibacteriia > UBA9570 > UBA9570 > UBA9570. The sequence continues at coordinate 497 of CAZSXL010000085.1, read as the reverse complement.
AAAGAGGCTGATGTCCTGCAACGTCGCTATGGCTTGAATGGGGTGGCCAAAGAAACCTTAGAGGCGATTGGCGGCTCTTACCATGTTACGCGTGAGCGTATTCGCCAGATTGAGAACTTGGCCGTCAAGAAACTCAAAGAGGACGGTCATTTTCACCAACAGATGAAGCCAGTTGAACACGTGGTGCTGACCACCTTAGAAGAGCATGGCGGTATTATGAACGAAGAGCACTTGCTCAATGAGTTAGCGGCGGGTGCGCACACGCCGCAGTTTGACCAGGCCTTAGTCTTTATTTTGACGGAACTACTGGATGATCGTGTATCCAAGGTAGGTATCGATAAAGTGTTTATGAAAGGCTGGCGCATGAAAACAGCCGATATTGAGTTTATTAGTAGTACTTTGGAACTGTTGGCCAAAACGATCGCCATTGCGAACATGCCCCTTGATCTTGATACCTTGATGCAACAAGTGCACAGTGATCGCCTAACCGAAAAACA
>CAZSXL010000084.1:0-5681 GCA_964611225.1 uncultured Gammaproteobacteria bacterium | reverse complement strand
ACGGGCAATTTTTCGTAGCGCTGAGTTTGGTTTTTTTGGTGTAGTGGTTGTAACCTTAGTGCAGACACCACGTTTAAAAGCACTCCCTTTCGGTAAATCTTTACGCCGGCGCTGAATGGCGTTAAAGGTACTTAACAAGGCAGGAACTTTTGACTTCCGTTTCATCTTGGTACGACCTTTGCGAGCTAGCTGATTGATTGTAGGCATAACGCGGATTACTCTACCAAAAACCACCCAAACCTGTCAATGCTCGTCATAAAGCCGTGAAAGATTTCTGATCAGACCAGCGGCCAATCCCATATTTACTGTCGTTTCTGCCCCGGACCTTAAAGTAATACTTTTTCCCTGAGGTCAGGCCAGTAACGGTGAGATTGTTTTTGCCGTAGACACTATCTTCAAACACCAATTTATCGTTACTTTTTCGGTATAACCGAACATTGTAGGTCAAGGTATCGCCTTCTCGCGCTGGCTTATCCCACTTCAATTTAGCGGTGCCAGCAATACTTTGCTGGACATGGAGGTTCTTGATTTTACCAATCAGCGTATAAAAATAGGTGCTGCCATAATTACTAGCTGTCTCATCGGTATAGATAGCCCGGACGCGGACATAATACTGCTTAATACTGCGTAGACCTTGATCTCTGTCTAGCGTGGCAGCTAATTGGTCAGCCACATAGGTATAAGTGTCAGCGTCGCTAAAGGAAAAGTTATCCGCTAAATCTAACTCCCAACTAGCCACCACCTTGTCACCATTGTCCGAAGCTTCACTCGGAACATCCCACAAGACCGTAGCGATGCGTGGTGCCGTGGCTTCCGCTTCTACGGTTGGTTGGCTAATTAACGCCAAAGCGGGCGTAACGATTGCTAGCGCTAGAACAACTACTGTACTAATTAATTTACTCGGCTTCGGGAGCATTGAATGTTTTCCAAGCGGACCACTGACCGGTACCATATTGATCATCACGGGCTCTTACTTTTACTTTTAAGCTGCGGGCTGGTAGATCCGCAATCGTGGCACTGTTGACATCACTTCCCCAATTGTAATCATCCGCCACCAAACGACTGTTATCGTTCGGGTAAACGACTTTGTAATCATAATAAATATAAGAATCCCGTAGATTCACTGGTTGCCTCCATTTTACGGTCACGGTCATATCCCCATCCTCTTCCAGCGTCTTGTTTTTGACTCGAAGATATTTTAACTTTGGGGGACGAGTATAAAATACATCTTCCAAACCTTCGCTGCTATCGCCATCCGTATAATATTCATCCACTCGGACCGTGTAATAGCTATACACTTTCATAGCTGGTACATTGTCCTTGTTGAGGGTAATAGACCGCGCTGTAGTATCAGTTACAGTGATGGCTGCTATTTCTGCATCCGTATCATCCACTAGCACAACCACAACATGATCTAGGGTCTTGGTGCCGTCTTCGGCTTGCATAGATGCAATCCAAGTAATGGTAGTGGGAACTGGCTTGCTACTAGCTGCTTCAGCACTATCAATATTGCTGACATTCGAATACTGGGTAGCGGCAGATGGTGCCACAACACTTAATACTCCAATAATGCTGGATAAAACAATCTGGGCTGACTTCATAAGATTCACTTTAATAATCGATCTTAGGTTAGTATACCACCCCTGCTAAATCAGTCCAAACAATTGATACACCAGCACAAATACGAACTGTATCAACCAAGATAATATCCCTTGGCCAAACAAGATCAAGATTAATAGCAGCCAAGGGCCTTGCGTTTCTAAGCGATTAATTAAGTCTTGACGATTTGGTCCCAGCAACGTATAGAGAAATTTTGAACCATCTAGTGGTGGAATAGGGATGAGATTAAAGACACCCAACATAATATTCAGTTCAGCCATGAATAATAGAAACACTTCCAGTAAGTTACTGGTTTCGGTCCAGCCTAGGGCTGTATAACCCAACCCTCGGTAGATACCTAAGGCCACAGCCGCCATGATAAAATTGGAGACCGGACCAGCAAACGCCACTAGTGTGCTCCCCCATTTTTTGTATTTCAAGTTATAAGGATTAAATGGAGTCGGCTTACCCCAACCAAAACCTATAAACAACATCAGTCCAAACCCCATCCAATCGATATGTGCCAACGGATTGGCGGTTAAGCGGCCAGCCCGTTGTGCAGTATCATCACCTTGCCAATACCCGGCCAGCGCATGAGCAAACTCGTGCCAACCGATCGATAACAAGACGGCCACTACCCAAGGTAAGATTAATAACGGTGACTGGGTAAGGAGTTGAAAAAACATTATTCTAAGTCAAATGTTACATCTCCGCCTTGCACCTTACACTGGCAGGCTAGGCGTTGATCTTCATAAGCCATTAATACTTCCAAAGTTTCTTTTTCTTGGGCGGTTTTTTCTGTTAAGTGTTCAGCTCCTGATTTAATGGCCACTAAACAAGTACCACACAAGCCATTTTCGCAACCAAACGGTAAAGTAAAATCGTTGGCTTGGCAAACCTCACGCAGCAGTTCGCCATCTTGGGCGTCCGCTGATTTGTCGTCGGCAATGAAGGTTACCTTGGGCATTAAATCAATTTATATTTCTTCCCTAATTTAGTAAAAGCAGTTAATAGCGTATCCAATTGTTGTTGATTATGCAAGGCACTCATTTGTACCCGAATTCTGGCCTTACCCATGGGCACCACTGGAAAACTAAATCCAACCACATAAATACCTTCGGCCAGCATATCTTTAGCCATGTCGCTGGCAATTTTCCCCTCGCCGATCATAACAGGAACAATGGGGTGCACAGAAGCTGGGACTGTAAAGCCAGCCGCTGTCATGTGCTCACGGAAGTAGTTGGTATTCTGCCATAACTGTTCACGCAACTCTGGATGTTGATCAATAAAATCCAGTACAAACATGGTGGTTGCAGCAATCATTGGTGATAATGAATTGGTGAACAAGGTAGTGCGAGCGCGTTGATGATAAAGATCAATCAGCGCTTTGCTACCAATAATCGCTCCACCGTTGGATCCACCTAAGGCTTTACCAAAGGTCGTGGTAATCAGATCAACCCGTTCTAAGACACCAGCCTGCTCGACTGCTCCACGTCCCGTAGCACCCATGAAACCAGAAGCATGGGAATCGTCTACGACCACGTAGGCATTATATTTTTCTGCTAAATCACAAATAGCTTGTAATGGGGCAACATCACCATCCATACTGAAGACCCCGTCCGTCACTACACAGCGCAGTCGTTTACCTTGAGTATCTTTCAAATGCTGTTCTAAATCCGCCATATCCATGTGCTTGAAAATATGACGTTCCGCTTTACACAAGCGAATACCATCAATCAGACTGGCATGATTGAGCTCGTCGGTGATGATGGCATCTTGGTCACTTAAAACCGTGGCAAAGGCGGCTTCGTTAGCATCCCAACAGGAAGAAAAAGTGATGGCCGCTTCTTTATGAAACCAATCCGCTAACTTAGCCTCCAAGGCCTGATGAATAGTCTGGGTACCGCAAATAAACCGGACACTCGATAGACCAAAGCCATATTGTTCGAGGGCTTGTTTGGCGACATCAACCAATTCTTGACGACCCGATAAACCCAGGTAGTTGTTTGCACAAAAATTCAAGTAATCCATTCCATTTACCGTGACACTGGGACCCTGACGAGAACTAATCGGTCGTTGCCGTTTCGTTAAGCCAGCTTGTTCGATCTCGTCGAGAGTCTGTTGAGCGATTTGGTTTACTAAGGTGTTCATATATCTTTCGACCTCCCCTAACCCCTCCTTGCTGGAGGGGAAAGAGATGTCCCCTCTCTCCTTTCAGGAGAGAGGGTTAGGGTGAGAGGTCGGGTAGGTGTTGTTAATTCTGCAAATCAAATACTAATTTAGGGTGATCTTTCATCTTTTGTTCCATCAACTCTGGTGTATACTCAGATAGTTTGATTACCGTACCCTGACCACCCTTTAGAATGATGTTCCAAACTTTATCTTGCACTCCATTCGAGGAATCTGATAAGACCCGTTGGGTAACTTGCCAGGTTTTAAAGATTTGTCGACCAATGACATTATGTACCGTCAGGCCTTTGACCACCATGCGAGAAAAGTTTGGAATGACAAAATCACCATCTTTAATCCCAAACAACACAACGCTGCCACCAAACCGGGTTGCGGCAATACAATTATTTACAGATGAATTGAACCCAGCCATCTCTAGACTGACGTCTACTCCTTTACCATAAGTTAACGTGTTGATTTGATCGATCACGGCTTGGTCGACATCATACGGGTTAGCCTTTTGACTAGGTTGGATGACAATACCTTCGTGCGCCCCGAGGGCTTTAGCCATCGCCACATTAGCTGGATTAGTATCGATACCAATGATTTTAGCGGCTCCAAAATGGCGTGCTAACAACACTGCAAACAAGCCAATTTGACCGCAGCCAAAAATAGCTACTCGGGCACCCCGCACATCCGTTTTGGTCAACGCGTGGACAGCATTACCAAAGGGGTCAAAAATAGCCGCCACTTCCGGACGCACACGCTCAACATCAATCTGCCAGAGGTTTTTGGCGGGTAACTTTACTTGCTGGGCAAAAATGCCATCGATACTGATCCCTAGAATGGCTTGGTCTTGGCAGACTTCGGCTTCACCCATGCGACACTGGAAACAACTACCGCACGTCACATGGGAATCTCCCGATACGACATCCCCTACTTTGATCCCATATAACGCCTGAACCGATGAACCAGCAGCGACTATTTCACCCACAAATTCATGCCCCAAAATACGTAAGCTTTTGCCTTCTTTAGCCAACGATTGCTTAAACATTTCCGAAAAAGCCACTCGATTCCAGATACCACGATCGGAACCACATAACCCAGCATAGCGGATTTTCAAGATGACCGCGGCAGCATCTTTGGCATTACCAGCTTCATCCAACTGCGGTGCAGGGACAGTGCGTTTGATAAAACCACGTGATTTTTCCCAACCATCGTGGGTCAGATCGAGTGTCAGGGCTTGAAAGGTATCCATAGCCCAGTAGTATAGCAAAATCTACAAACTCTGCCAGTGTTGCTGCTGAGCAACACGTTGCAGATGTTTATCGGGATTGACCGGGATCTTATGCCGACAGGTATAGAGCATGGGTAAATCTGAAGTGGCATCGGCATAGGCATAACTGCGTGCCAAATCGACATTAAACAGGCGGGCAAACTTTTCCACCTGTTCAGCCTTAGCATAACCATAGTTCAGCAACTCAATTTCGCCCGTATAATGACCATGCTGTTGCACTAAGATCGTATCTAAACAAGCCACGCTGTCCAAATAGTGTTGAAACAAATGGGCTAAGGGATGAAATATTTCGGTCACCACTACTACAATATGTCCTTTGGCTTGGTGGTCTTTGATGACCGGTAGTAACGCGTGGTTGATTTTATGCCTGGCTACTTCTTGAAAAAACTGTACACACAATTGATTAATCTGTTTGATCGATAAACCACTTAAACTACTATAGGCCAGTTTCATTAACTGACGATGCGGCAATAACCGTAAACGTTCTAACAAAATCCAGTACAACACGCGCACTGGTAAACTACGTGGCAATAACTTATTTTTTAATAGATAGCGAATAAAATCTTGCTGGGCATAACCCAAGTACAAGGTGTGATCGATATCCACAAAGGCGGCA
>CAZSXL010000083.1:0-5695 GCA_964611225.1 uncultured Gammaproteobacteria bacterium | reverse complement strand
TGGCTAATATAGGGCCTTTACACTATGGGTGAATTGCCTACCGCGTTCAAACTCGTTCATCACTGGTAACCAGGTCACACCGGGTGATAACAAAATAATGTCTCCTGGTTTAGAAGTGTTCCAAGCGGTATGCACCGCCTGCTGCATCGTAGTGACCTCAATACCAGGTGGAAAATCATGGTTAGCGTTACCTGGCAATAAGATTAATTCCTTAACCTGTTTTGGAATTAATCTGCGTAAAGCCCTTAAGGACAACCGTTTAGTGTTACCACCAGCAATTAAGATGACTTTTTTCTTAAAGGCTAATAATGCCGCAATGGTAGCATCTGGTGTGGTGGCAGTAGTATCATTCACAAATGTCCGTCCTTTGTACCGGCGCACAACTTCTAAACGATTGGCTAAGGGCTGAAAAGAACGTACCGCCTCGGTGATTTGACGATCAGTCATACCAAACTGTTTGGCTACTTGCCAAGCGGCAGCAACATTACTGTGGTTGTGTTCGCCCAATAATTTGCCTCCAGCAACAGATTTAGTCGTAAACCATTTAACCCGAGCAGCAGTTTTACGCTGCATCCCCCGCACTTTTACATCATGCTTATTTAAAATAGCTATGTGATTTTTAGTTTGCCCTAAGAAAATCCGCTCTTTATCACGTTGGTACAGTGACATGTTCTTGTAGTAGTTCATGTGATCACGCAGTAAATTGGTCACTACCGCAACGTCCAATTGAGCGTCATGCATGTCGCGTAACAGCCAACTGGAGAGCTCTAAGACTACAACGTGTCCAGGTTTCACTTGGTCTAAAAAGGTTAGTGGCGATAATCCAATATTACCACCCACATGCACTGTACGCTGACCAAATTTCTTTTTTAGAATATGTCCAATCAATGCGGTAGTGGTACTTTTACCTCTGGTCCCGGTAATCCCAACGATCTTTACCTGACCACCAAACCGCTGTCGTACTTCCTGTATAAAAATACCAACATCGTTCGTGGTCGGTTTGTCAAAATGCTGCTGCACACCAGGATTCCGGACAATCAAACCAGCTCGTTTAATATCACTGGCCCGATGCTTGCCCAATACTAAACTAATATTCTTGTAACCCTTGAGGAGTTTGAGTGTAACCGGATTCAATGCTTTGGCTGGCTTTTGATCCGTCACAATGACCGGCCCACCTTGACGAGCAAAATACAAAGCCGCGGCGGTGCCACTACCATTGGCGTAAGAACCCAGCCCAAAGATTAATACCGGCTTAACGGTGGATGCCAATTTTTTCTTTGACATCGTTCAATGTTTTATTCGCTACCACTCTCGCTTTGGTTGCACCCTGTTCCAACACCGCCTGCAACATCGGAATATCGCTCATCAAGGCATCATATTTCACTTGGATTGGTCTCAAATATTCAACAATGACTTCCGCCAAGTCTTGCTTGAATTTACCATAACCCTGCCCTTGATATAACCGCTCAATGTCTGTAATAGTTTTACCAGTGATCACAGAGTAAATCGTCAGTAAGTTGGTTAAGGCCGGTGTAGTTTTTCCAGCCACGACTGTGGTACCAGAATCTGTAATGGCTTTTTTTATTTTTTTGCTGATCACTTCAGGTGTATCCGTCAAAGCAATGTAGCCCCATTCACTGGTAGCAGATTTACTCATTTTTTTGGTTGGATCATCCAAACTCATAATCCGAGCACCCTGCGGGGCTTCAAAATATTCTGGTATCGTAAAGGTCTCACCGTATAAGTTATTAATCCGTTCAGCTAATTCACGCGTCAATTCAATATGTTGCTTTTGATCTTCACCTACAGGCACATACTTAGGCTGATACAATAAAATGTCAGCCGCCATCAATAAGGGATAGGTAAACAAACCAACGTTATTATTTTTTTTATGTTGTTTGGCTTTATCTTTATACTGGGTCATCCGCTCCAGCTCACCCATATAGGCAAAGGTGTTGAAGATCCAAGCTAACTCCATATGCGCCGACACATCCGATTGGCGGAATAGTGTCACCCGTTTAGGATCTAACCCAACCGCTAAGTAAAGAGCCGCCAGGCTATAAGTATTATAAGTTAACTGCTCCGGATCTTGACGAACAGTAATCGCATGATAATCTACCAAACAAAAAAATGAATCATACTGTTCTTGCAGTGTGACCCATTGGCGAAGCGCCCCAATATAGTTACCTAAATGTAGGGCTCCCGATGGTTGGATACCGGACAAAATACGTTCCATAGTTCCCCGCTATTATAGCACAGGATGGTGTTTGCTGTTATAGCCTAGTTGTAGAGTAATCGCCAATAATAGAGACAGAATAGTCACTAAACTAGTACCTAGAAAAATCCAAGTAGGCCAAGATAAATTTTGGTCAGCTTGAACAGTAAAATAAGCCGCCGGGATAGAGTCGCCTACCTGATCGCCTTCAGCGACTGCCGCATAGGCATAGTAATTACCGGCCGTCAGCAGACTGGTTGATATGGTTAACGCCCAGGTACCATCCTCCGCCACCGCAGTGGTTTCGGATACTTGTGCTTCTGGAATCATCACTACCACGGTCGCAGCTGGCGTAGCAGCCGTGCCAGCAAACCGGATAGCAGTCGTTACTGGCAGTGTGGAAGCATCTAGACCAATATAACTAACCTCTTTAATGACGGTAGCACCATCTGCTAGCAGTGCAGTTAAGGTCTGGCCACCTTGCTCTGCAGATACATGAATCGTACCAACAGTTGCAGCGCTGACCAGAATTGGTAACAGTAAGCTGATGAGAGAGATCATGACGATAGTGCTGCTGCCGATTTACGCCGCAGGTGAACAAAGCCAGCAATCAGTAGCGCAACAATGGCCACCACGAGATTACCAAGAATTAACCAGGAGGTGTGCGAGAGCTCCCGTTTATTCTGAATGACGAATTTAGCCACTTCTACTTGTTCTGAACGCGTTCCGTTTACTTCGACGGCTGCAAAGGCTGTGTGTTCACCGGTGGTCAGTAATTCAGCTGGTACCGTCATCGTCCATTGACCATTAGGGTCGACCTGGGCAATTTTCACGAGCGGGGTAGAGAAAAATGTTACCAGAACATAGGCTGGTTCATTTTTTACACTGTCTGGTAAGGTCACACTACCTTGTACCAAAACATACGTATCGTCAGTGGTACTAGCATCCAGTCCGGCAATCCAGTCAGCCACGGATATCTCCGTAGTCCGAGTAATCACTTTGACTGTACCAGCACTAACCACGGTTTGAGCACCAGGAATAATATCAACCGTGGTAGCAGTGGTAATTTGAGTGGTTAGTTTTTCAGCCAAATCAGTCTCAGCTGTTACTTGTGCCGAGGTCAATAATGAGTAATCCGCTAGCTTCTGTCCGGCCGTGTTATATAAAGCAGTAGCCTGGTCTTGCAGTAGGGCTTCTATTCCAGTTAAATTGCTCCATAAGTTATCCGTGGTACTGCAATCCGTGCCCGCTAATGCTTCTACTAAATCATTAATACCGTCGTCATCGCTATCGGCTAACAACGGATCGCAACCCCGACTTAATTCATCACCATCTAATAACCGATCGTCATCACTATCGGCGTCGGTCGGTCCAGTCCCATACTCCTTGGCTTCGTTATCTGAGAGCTCATCATCATCACTATCAAAGTCGGTCGGATTCGTTTGCGCAGCCACTTCGGCGCCATCCAAGACACTATCACTATCCGTATCGCTCAATTTAGGGTTCGTTTGCATGGTATATTCTTGTGGATCGGTTAACCCATCTTCATCCCCATCACTGGTCAATGGATCACTGCCAAACGCCACTTCGTCACCATCAAACAGCGTGTCATCATCGGTGTCAGGATTATTGAGATCCGTACCATAGTTTGGCTCTTCATGATCAGCTAGACCATCTTGATCAGTATCAACTATTTTCACACTATGCTGATCAGTTGGATCAGTGCCATCCGCAATCTCTTGGGCATCAGTAACCTCATCACCATCACTATCAGCTTGCTCAGGATCAGTACCTAACGCTGCTTCCACAGCATCACTAAGGCCATCACTATCACCATCTGTACCTTGATCTTGGGTCATTTCATCCTGATCACTTACACCATCGTTATCCGTATCCGGATTGACTGGGTCAGTACCAAGTAAATCTTCTATCACATCACTTAATCCATCATTATCACTATCTGAAGGAGTAACTACGCTGGTATCAGAGTTAGTATTCGATGTGCTCGTGTTGGTGGTTGTATTCGTATTGCCATTCGTGTTCGTGTTGGTTGTGGTAGTAGTGTCTGTATTCTTATTTGTTTCGGTTGCAACAGGAGCGATGGTAATAGCTGCCGGTGCAACAATACTAAAAGTAAAGGTAGTAGCTGTAGAGGGTACATTTAAACGGTTACGATTACGAAGCGTCACGGTATAGGTACCAACATCCGTGTACCAATTCGACAACGCTACCGCTTTACCACCATTGGTATAACTAGTCCGCCCTAACTGCTTACCGGCACTGTCGAGTAATTCTAGTGTATGATCATTAGGTCCAATCACTTGAATAGTGGGTGCTGTAGTCCCAGAGGTATTATTAGCAGGGTCAACCACCGCCGGAGCCACTGCCCGATAGGTGCGATAAACTAAATAATCTTTCTGATTCACAATTTCACCGAATGAATTACGCTCAATGACTGTCCAGGTTGTGCCACCAGGTGGTAATGTAGTCAATTGCAGTTTATAGACCCAGCTGTTACCGGTGATCGGAGGAATCATGGCACCCTTAATTTGTGGGATATGCAGCTCAATGGTATTACCCGTACCCACTAACCCATTCAACGTTGGCTGACCGTTAAAGATAATACGTTTATAAAAATTGGCTGAACGGACATCCGTTGTAGTAGTGTTACTAGGTGCCAAGTCACTAATCAGCAATGGCAAGCTTACGCTACCACCGCGAGCATCTACTAGCCGCACTGTATACGAACCAAGTGGTAGACCAAACGGCGGTGTACAGGATCCACTGCCATTGGTCATGGTTGCCACACAGTGGAGTTGCTCAACGCCAGCTGCGTCATCAACATAGGCTGTGACACTCGGAGCTTTAGATGCCATCACGAATTCTCCCGGCATTCCGTTATAGACAGGAGTACTGGGAGACAATAGTTGTGGTACATCGCGCAGCGTAAAGGTGAACTGTCTAGTTAACTCACCACTACCCAAATAGGTGTTATCAGATTTGATCACAGCGGCAAAGACGGCGTAGGTTTTATCTAACGACAACTGTTCTTTTTTTATATTAATCTTAACTTTGCCGGCAGCGTCAAAAGCTTTCTTCTTATTAACAATGGCAACTGCTTTCTGTTTGGCCTCACGCAAAACGAAATGCAGACGATAATCCTTTAGTCTGGCTTTAGTATCCGTGAACACAAAAGTAAGATCCGTATTAGACAATTGTATGCTCTTTGTACCATCACCAACTACCTCCGTTGTACCGCCCGCATAATCAACTGCGATCGTACTAGCTACTGTTTTGGCATAGTCTGGTAAAGTCTGAGCTATATCTGCTGCCGTGGAAAATTCTTTATCAACACTTTTAGCTGTATTCAGAGCAGCATCAATACTACCAATCCGCGCATGGTAGGTTGTATTCGCTGCTAAGCCAGTTACAGTAATGCTATGATCAAGCACCAATGTATCATCATTAGTCGTTGTACCA
>CAZSXL010000082.1:0-5712 GCA_964611225.1 uncultured Gammaproteobacteria bacterium | reverse complement strand
CAGCCGCCGCACCGAGCTAAACCGAGTGAGGCGCGTGAACAGAGCCAGAGCAGCTCGGCCAAACGATGAGTGCGGTGCCCAGCTGTACTGAATGAGTGAACATCCCGACTGCTTGGCAAACACCGTCTTGGCGTAGGCGACGGGCCACGGTTGGCCATCTGGTGCTACCACCATGATGTCCTGCGTGACCTGCCAACCAGGCCTAGATTCGACCGCTTCCCCATCCACGACATCGCCGTCAAACAACGTCAAGGAGGTGAAATGACCGGCAGCATCCTTGTAACAGGTGACGCGCCGAGCCACGACTTTACCGTTCACCATCAGCTCTTCGCCCTGCATCACGATCTCGAGCACTTGCATGAACTCGCGGAAGTGATTCAGAAACTCGATCAGATCGAGTTCGATGTGCTGGTAGCCGATCTCGGCTGGTGCCACCCACAAGGCCGCAGTAGCAGCCGTGAAGCCTGGTGCCCAGAACATCAACGATCCCATATCCTCTTCTGGCATCCGCGTGTAGCGGTTGCCGTCATTGTCTTGGTAGAGGACACGGTAGGTGACGCTAGTTTCTGAACGCGCAACCACTTCCAATTGCTTGTTGAGGTTGTACGTCCGCATCGTCCTGGGATTGGGAACGACGCTGCCGTAGACGTATTCCGGGGGCAGCAACAGTCGTGCCCCGAAGCGGAAGTAGTCGTTGAGCAGGATGCCACCGAACTGGAAACGCATGGCTTGTTTGGCCATTTCGCGCGCCCGATGGGGGTCACCCATCTGCCGGAAAAAGTTCCACTCCACTGTACCGTAGACCGGCAGGGGAATGTACTCTCCCAGCACATCTTCAGTGGTCCACCGTGCAGGTAGATCACTCCACAAGCGACCGACCAGATAGCCTAGTTCGAAACCACGTTCGCGTTCGACCTCACCGAGCATGTCGCGCATGGCGACTACATTCGGGGGTCCGACGTCGAGGTGATCTTCCCTCAACGTCATTCGGCTGTCGGTGACCTTCGTCATGACATACTCCTGAGTTGAGGGGGTTGAATTGTCAATTTGCCATCTTGAGTCTTGACATCTTTCAATTTTTTAGAGCTTTTGTCAAGCCAAAATATGGCATACAGGTATGCTCTATTACATAGACAGTGTCACTGGTACTAGTTACAATGCACGTCCACCACTACGGAGAAAATGATGTCGGAAATCATGGCCACCCTGCAGCGCTGCGGACTGAGTGCTCATGCTGCGGCAGAACTGTCCGCGGGTGCGATCAGTGTGCAACTACGCACTGGGGAAGCACTGTTCCGGGCTGGGCAGTCGGCAGACGAATACGTCGCCTTTCTCGGCGCCGGTACGATCGTCGAGATCACGACGGGCGACTGGGAAGAAGGCGTACGACGATCGGTGCAGATCAGAGGACTACAGCGGTTGCCCATCGGCTACTTCGCTCGCTTAATGAGCGGCGGAATGCGCTCGGCAGACGTGCGCGTCGTCACCGGTGGTCAGGTGATCTACGTCACCTTCGAAGCCTGGTCAAACAACGCTGAGTGTCTTCGACACGCCCTGGCTGCCTGGATCAACGGCCAAGAACGGCACCTGTAGTCGTGTCAGAGGGATCTAGGAGGAGTCAAGGGGGGCGCGCTGTACTACAGTGTCGCCCCTACTCCATTTTGCTTATTATTATTTTGCTAAGCGCTGCGCCAAAGTCGCTAAGCGCTGACCCAGTAACTCAGCTGACCGCCGACTGTCATGGGTTAATTCAGCCTTACCGTCCTTTCCACTGACAAACACCGCTCCATAGGGACTGGCAGAATCAAAGGTAGCGGTTTCACCACTACTGGCATAGGGTAAACCGATCGGCAACATACCCAAATTCAACAGTGGAATCATTAGTGATATTAAAGTGGCTTCTTCCCCACCATGCAAGGTAGCAGCGGTGCAAAATACAGCGGCTGGCTTATCCACTAAGTGGCCTTCTAACCAAACGGGTGATAGTTGATCTAAAAATTGTTTTAGTTGTGAGGCAAACGAACCAAAATGCACGGGGGTGCCAAACGCCACAGCATCACAGTCTAGCAAATCTTGAATAGTGGCCTCTGGATAGCGGCGGGCTAAATCTTCTTTCACCGCTTTGAGGTGAGGCTTCTGTGCAAAGACAGCGTCTGGTACTAATTCTGGAACGCGCTTCACTAACACCTGGACATCGGATTGCATAGCAGCACCCGCGGCCACACAATCCGCCAGTTTAGCGGTGGCACCCGTGAAGGAATAGAATAGAATTAAGATACGCAGTGGTTGCATGTGAACATACTACACCTATCCCCGGCCTTCGGCCACCCCTTTCCTATTTCAGGAAAGGGGAAATACCGCTCCGTACATTTTAGCCACCTCCTGAAATAGGAGGGGGCGACGAACGGAGTGAGTGGGGGAGGTGTAACAAAAAACCCGCATAGTGTTGCGAGTTTTTTGAAGCTCCATCCAAGCGGCCAAACCAACTCCCCTCTGGTTGAACGTGGGTGCCTGCAGCTGTAACCGTTTGAAATTACTTGATCTCAGCTGGCTCTAGCTATAATAGACTCCCTGTATTGAATGTTTTTGTCGAAAGTGGTTTGAAGCTCGAATAGAGCATTACCAGTATAGCACTGAAGTCCAATGATTGCAGGGTAATTATCTACTTTTCATCCCCCGTTTACATTGACGAGAATGAGTCCTAAGGTTAGGTGGCTTTATTTCCAAGTCGTCACCAACTGATAAATAAAGCGCGTGGTGGTTGCTAGGTCGGTGATCCGAATCCGCTCTTCCACCGTGTGGGGCATTTGCACTCCCGTGCCAACGACCGCCGCAATAATACCATGTTTCATAAAGGAATTAGCGTCACTAGCACCGATCGTGGTCATTAATTTTGGTTTCATGGCTAGGCTGGTCATGGTGGCCATGATGCGTTTAAACAAAGGGTGAGATTTTTTAATAGTATAACCATCCAAAATAACCTTACTGTTAATATCTAATAAGCCACCATATTGTTCACAGGCATCTTGCAGCGCTTTATACATGCGCTCTAGTTGATCCTCAATTTTACGTTTAGAAAAGCTGCGCGCTTCACCATGCAATTTTACTTGAGCAGGGATAGCATTGCGAATACTACCTCCGCGGATGAGGCCAATATTGGCGGTAGTATCCTGATCAATGCGGCCTAATTTCATCTTACTAATTGCCATAGCGGCAATTTGAATGGCGCTAATACCTTTTTCTGGCTCGATACCAGAGTGAGCCGCTTTACCGTTGATGGTCGCATGCACATCGGCTAAATACGCTGATTTGTAATCAATTTCCCCGACATTGCCACCATCCACTACGATGGCATAAGGAGCGTGCAGTAAAGAATAATCAAGTTGGCTAGCACCATCAGAAAAAGTTTCCTCTCCAATTGAGAAAACAACCTCTAACGGCGGATGATCAGCCTGCGTTTCCCGCAACCGCTGTAATGTTTCCATAATTGCCACAATACCAGCTTTCTCATCAGCACCAAGCACTGATTTTCCATCCGTCATGATGACATCACCCCGCATCACCGGCCGAATCCGTTTACAGGGTTTCACGGTATCCATGTGAGCACTCAGTAATAGTGGCGCACTAGTGGCTAGTTTACCTTGGCCAGCAACATAGGCAATGAGGTTGCCTACCCCATCGACTTTAGTTTTGGCTTTTAATCGTACTAAGTGACTGCGTAATAGAGTGCGCAGCTCAGCTTCTTGATGCGATGGGCTAGCAATTTTGACATAGCGAAAAAAAAGTTGGAGCAGTCGCCGTTCATTGATGTTCATGCAGATAGTATAGCGGGGTTGGTCTCAATTGTGTAGAGACCAACCCCGTTGTTTTACCAAGCCGTCCCGGCATAGGGCTGCCCATTGAACTGGGCAATCAAAGCCTGGAACTCCGGATGACCCGAATGGTAGCAGGTGTCGTCGTCGACCAGACGAGCACACTCAATGTACCCTCGATCGTTCATCCACACTTCAACACCATTTTGCTCAAGACGCTTAGTCATGATAGACCTCTGGTTTGAGAACGCGAGACTGCTGAAACGCGAGTTCACTACAATCAGCCATAATGAGCTTGCGTTCCATCAGCCATCCGCAGTGCTCAGGTAGGGTTCCTTGAGCTGATTACGTTCAAAGAACCCCGCCTGAACACTCCATATGCAAAAACCCTACTGGTCGGTAGGGTTTTGTTCTGGCAACACAAAATCCTACCTAGGTAATTAGGTCTACCACAATAATGAGATTGAGTTGTTGAAAAAATGTTTGGTACATACAGCTAGTTTCAAGATCTCTCCCCCGTCGGAGAGGGATCTTCAAAGAGAGGGGTAACGTAAGGTTTGGAGACGCGCGGGTTACCCAATGAACGAGGTTGCTCGTCATTCGATGGCCTACCCACCGCTCTCGTCGCGCCTCCTCCTGGGAGACGACTAGTCCTCGGCCAAGCAGCTGCGGTTGATCCCGCCGTGCATCTCGTAACGCATGGCGAGCTGGTGCTGCGGATCGGTGGGCAGGAGAACCGCCTCCGGGGGCAGATGAGCCCTCCAGTTCGGCCGGCGAGACGTGCGACCAGGCGGAGTGCTGCACGGGGAGATGAACTCACCCGTCTCCTCGGTGGTCTCGTCATCCGGGGAACGGGAGAACGGAGCGGCAGCCTGGGGCGGCGGAGCGTCTGCCGCAGGGGGCCAGCAGATGGGAGCAGGGGGTGGAACGGGACGGCGTTTCGACATCAGCTTCCTCGTGGGGTGGGGTGGATGGGCAGAAGCCCGGTGGAACCTGGCGCTCGGCGAGCGTCGGGGGTTTTACCTCCCCCTCCTTAAAGGAGTGGGTAAAATCCCCGGCCCGCACTGGCCAAATTCATTCTTACGTTACCTTGGTTGTAAAGAGCAGGTTGTTACCTTCACCTGGCTTCTCCCTCCTGAATAGGAGGGAGACTAGAGAGGGAGGTGTAAATAAAACGCCCGCCTTGGTGGGCGGGTTCAGACTTGCTGTGCTACTACTGGGTATTGACCTGTTCTCTACCTAGTTGTATGTCTGTGACCGCCCTAATGCATTAACAATAAGCTTACGCACGGTGAGTGTATAAGTGCTTACTGTAATTGTGCAGACGTTCTTAAACATACTTACAGACAAGATACAAGCTCAGTTGATATTTGTAAATGGCTCATCATCAGTTATCCACAGCTAGATTCATGCGTTGCTGTAAGCCATAGAGACAACCATTCAAATATTCACCGGCATGATCTTTACACCACTGCTCCGTTGCCTGCACGGTTTCTTGACCAGGTAGATATTGGCGATAGGATCCAGCACTAGCGTAACAGACCGGTTTCCACTGTACGGATACTAGCGAACAAGACGACCCCATGCCCATAAGACTGTGTTCCATAAAGATGCCACTGGCACAAGCGGCTTGATCGTGACTAGTTAACAACTGGCTACATGGTGCCAATACTGCATTGATATTACCAGTCAGGTGCATAGCAAAACTATGCCCAACTCCATGAATACATTCATCGGTCGATACTCCAATCTCTTCATAACACCATTGGAACCAACCATCCGGAGTGCGTTCATCAAAATGTTCATCAACGTAAGTCATCACGACACCATGAATGCAGCCAGCCATCAAGGCCGTGCTACAATGCCGAACTGCCACAGCTGGATCTGGATAAGTTTGGAG
>CAZSXL010000081.1:0-5792 GCA_964611225.1 uncultured Gammaproteobacteria bacterium | reverse complement strand
ACCGAGTGATGCCGCCTTCTACAACTACCTCATACACCACCGAAGCCGCCGATAAGCCAGATTGTGGCCGCACGCCATCAAAAGCAGCATTCTCGATCATGACACAAACTGGAACGTTATTAGCATCAGCTACTGCTACTAAGATACCATCCAAGTGTCTAGGCAAAACAGTGGGAGCCTCTACTTTGTCAGTGGCCTTATTTTTTTTTCGTGTTTCTGTCACTACCTTATCATCTGAACTAGCTTGGGATTTTTTCCAAGCCACCGCAGCCACTACAGCAATCAACGTTAGGGCCACTACAATGGCCGCCATGATTAATAGTTTCTGGTCGTGGAACCAGGGAGTGGCAGGTTCCTCAGCCTTCTCCTCAGTACTTTTTTTAGTGGTGACTTTTTTTTCTACTTTACTTTCTGGTTCAACTACTGCTTCACTTACCTCATCTTTAGCATCAGCTTCAGTATCAGCGCTCACAGCAGGCTTGTCTTCAAGTGCTTCCGGTTTAAGCTCTGGCTGCTTAACTTTCTTGGTTTTTTTCTTTCCCATGACCTACACTGTACACTAAAGGGTCTGGTTGAGGCAAGAGAGTTTACTTTTACCGGTAAAGTAGTAAGCTTAAAGCATGCAAAAATATATCCTATGCAATTTTATTGCCCTTTCATTCTTGCTAACTGGCTGCATAGACAATACAGATACCAATACTAATAATGTACAAGACAGCTCAACCCCAGAGCTAGCGTTTTTTTACCAGTATGTTGGAGCGTTTAAGGATGGAGCTGGAGAAAATGCTGTACGCATAGGTACATCTAGTGATGGGGTGACTGTGCAAAGCGCCGGGGTAGATGCCTTAGATTTTGTAGTTAGTAAAGACGAAACAGACGTTTATGGCGACCCTGTCTTTAGCCGACTATCCAACGGAAACTGGGCCATGACTGCCTGGACTGGTCAAGCTGATACCCGTGGAGCTGGCCGTTTGCTCTACCACGAATCAGCTTGTCCGGTTGTAGATGACGCTGCTGTCATCGCCATTGGCTCATCTTCGGCCAACGGTTGCAGTGACACCGGTGGGATCACTGGTGGTAAAACCTCTCAAATTTTTGAGGCAGACGACGCCAACTATGTTTTCCAGATGATAAATGGAGATATATATATGACGTACTTAAGCGATGCTTCGCACAGCGCGGCCAACTTAGATTCTATTTGCGTTTTAGATTCAGCTGTAGACAGTCTTTCCGAGCTCGCTTACGGCGAATCAACCCTAACGCTGAACGAGGACAACTTACTGCTCAGTGATACTGCTATGGGACGGCGCACGGATGGAACTTGGGTCCTCTTTGTAAAAGGTATCGAGAAAGAAGTTGGCTGTAGTGGAGGCGGTCTATGCGAACTGTGTGCACGTGGTATTTATCGAACGACCAGTTCTGACCTCATTCATTGGTCCGACCTAGAAAAGGTAGTGGAGCAAGCTAGTGTACCAGAGGCTACCACGACAGTGGATGGTACCGTTTGGTTGTACTGGCAGGATTTTACCAACACCTGCACAGCTCAAGATCTAATGCTAGGTAGTATTGCGCCAATTTCAGCTGCCTATGAACTACCAGACTCATACGAATTGTCTGATCCAGTTACAGTGAGTTTCCCCGATGAGCCATTTGAGACCGACGACAAAATCCATTATGCCACCAATGCCAATCCGGTGATGTTGCCAGACCAAGCTGCTCAAGATGCCCTGGCAGCGTGCTTAGAGTGATGCAGACTTTTTGAGCGGGTGAGGAGAATCGAACTCCTGGCATCAGATTGGAAATCTGAGGTATTACCATTATACGACGCCCGCCAAGGCATTCCCTTGTTGAGGGGATATGCTCTGGTCTAGCTGGCGTAGTGGAAGTGTCATAATTGTAACCTCCATTACGTCAGAAATGACAACTAACAGCGTACGTCTTTTTTATTAACAGTGCAATACACCATGCACAGCTAATGTGCATAGACCTGTGTAGAACTAGTGGATAACCTCAAATTTAGACCGATTTTGTTAGGCCGCCGTCCACGGCCAGGCTTACTCCATTGATATAACCACCTGGTTCGGAGGCCAAAAACACTACCGTGGCGGCTAATTCGGCTACGTTACCAAAGCGTCGTACTGGGATGGTGCGGCGTAAGATATCTTTTTCTTCATCAAACATATAACCAGAGGCATCAGCGCGTGCTTGGATCAAATGTTGTAACCGATCGGTCTCAAACATGCCGGGAGCAACAGCGTTTACTGTGATGCCATCTGGACCAACTTCATTGGCTAACGTTTTAGCCAGATTGGTAACCGCGGCGCGAATAGCGTTCGATGCAATCAGATTATCTAGCGGTTGTTTTACAGAAGTTGAAGTTAAACAAATAATTCTACCCCAGTGTTGTTGCTGCATGTGTGGTAACACGCCGCGGATCAAACGCACTGCACTCATGAAGGTGAGCTGGAACGTAGCTTCCCAATCGGCATCACCAATAGCAGAAAACGTTCCTGGTTTAGGGCCACCGGCATTTGTTACTAATATATCTACTGGCCCAGTAGTTTCTAACAGTTGGCGAATCTGCTCTGGATTAGTCAGATCACATTGAATCGGAGTATGTCGGCTGCACGTAAACACTTTGGCTCCTTCGGCTGTAAAGCATTCGGCAACAGCTTTGCCTAGCCCTTGTGAGGCTGCTACCACCAATACAGTTTTGTTGGTTAGTCCTAAGTCCATGCTTCCATCATACTGAAATTTGTGCTATAATTCAACAATGGAACAAACTACTACACAGGCAACGCCTGAAATGTCACAACCAACCGTAGTCCCAGCAACGCCCACCGAAGTTCAACCCAAGAAAACCAGTTGGGGCTGGTTTATTGGAGCCGTCTGAGGTTGTTTATGGCTCCTCGTCATGGCTGCCGTGGGCATCGGTGCGATAGTGTACCTGATCTATGCAGCGGATAAAGCCGATGACTGGCAAAACGACGACTATACGTATGATGATTATAGTTATGACGACTATGAATATGATGATACTTATTACGATGATGTAGTAGAGGATACGACTGATGCTGACGTGAATGAAGGTATCGCTATCACTGATCCCTTACCAGATGACACCTACGCGTATCAAGTGGTTGCTTATCCAACAGATTCTTTTACTGCAGCTGAATACCCAGCAGTACAAGCCACGATCGAGAATATAGATATGCAACCACTTCAGAATCCGGGTGATAATGAGTTTGTCTGGATCGGAGCGACTTTAGAGAACGGCTATTTTGTCCAAGTAGGTATTTTATCAAGCCAGACTGTCGACGACGAGGGCAACATGGAGTGGAGTTATTTTTGGGAGATGTGGGATGATGAGGACAACTATTTGTATGGTTATAGTGAACCATTGAGTACAAATGGTTGGGATGAAAATACTGAAAATGTCTTTACCATTAGCTGCCAAGATCCTACTACTGGTCAATGGGAATTTTGGGTGAACGATGTTGTAGTCGGTACAACGAATACCGAAAGTTGTGACCTGGATGTTTCTAACACTAGTTTAGTGTGGGAACTAGTGACCACAACTCCGGCTGGAGATGCTGCCCTACCTACTATTACACCGATTCGTTTGCATACCATGCAATATTGGGACGGTTACGATTGGATTGATGTAGCCGAAGCGACACTAACCTATGGTTATGGTCTGGTCAGTGTCGGTACCGAATCTGACCCAGCTAGTGTTTGCCCACCGTATGGGGCCGAAGCACTGAAGAAAGGCTTTAAGGCCGGTTCTGGTTTGGAGTGTCTCCCAAGTGCGGCTGCACTGTGGAGCCTGTAAGGTTCGTCTTCAGCGTTTTCCAGACGAAATAAGCGATGGCAATAGCCACTAAGGTTAGCATTACAAAGCGATACTCTGGGATAGCAATGCCGGCTCCAACAAAGTTTAGTACCAGCATGTTGGGTATAAACCCGAGCAACATCACCTTAAAAAAAGTTTTGTGATTAATACCACTGACACCAAGCAGCAGACTAACAATGTCAATTGGAAACAGTGGAATAGCATAGAGCAAACCCAGGCCAAATTTTGAAGTGGATAACTTAGCACTATAACGTTTGTATTTTGCTTCACTCACAAAGCGTTTGACAAATGGCTGTCCAAAAATTCTGGCCAGTTCAAACGCGATGTATGAACCAAGGATATTGCCGATATAGGCGTACAGTGAACCGAGGACAGAGCCGAATAAATAACCGGTCGCCACTGCTAGCCAGCCACCTGGTAAAGGGGCAATGATGACCTCGGCTGTGATCAGCCCAATCATTACTAAGGGTGCGGCTATGCCAAATTGTGCAAGCCAGTGATCAAAACCTTGGACGTCTAAAGAAAACACCAAAGAGTCGAGCAGCCAGTAGCTGGCAGCGAGTACCACCAAAGTAGTTACCAGCGCAACGGTATAGCGCCAAGTCAGGATAATACGAGTCATTGACGAAAGCTTATTTTTTTAGTATGTTTAGTGTAATTGATTGAACATCTCTTGTCACTATTCTAGTTACTATGTCATCGGCCGAAGAGCCTTCACCATCAGTCTTAGCTGACACATTTGGACAACTTACTGAAGCGGTCTTAAGCAAACGACCCATCTTGCGTGAATTGGTGCAGAAACATGGTCGTAAGACATTGGTTGAATATGCTTCTTTGTATACCGATGTCAATTTAAATCCGCCCATTCAAAGCCGGCAAGATGAGTTAGTCTCTACCTTTACTGAAGAGGTCACACAACGTTTTGGTCAAACAACCGCCCAGGCTGCAGCGCGACAACTGATCCAACATTACTTTGTCTCCACGACGGATCATATGGGCATGATCGTTAACCAGTCGTTTACCAACGCCAACTTATTGACGACCGCTTCTTACGTCAATCATAACCACCCAGACTTACAGTATGTAGTGGTGCTGCCCTGCGCCAACATTACCGTTAGCAACATTACCTTTCCGCGCGGTCTGATTTTTAATAGCGTGGTAGATGGGCAAGTAAAACTGCAACGGTTGTCGTTTATTCCCAGTAATGCCCATAACTCAATTGTCTACAACTTCCGACCCTATACAAAACAAGATGTAGAGAAAGTACACGGGGTCGTGCGCGATAAGAAAGGGGCCAAAGAAATTTCTACCGAAACAGCTGACAAGTTACACAATTTGTTGGATGAAGTCTACGCCCAGCCAGCCATACTGGAGCAACCAAACTATTCTGAACAAGTCATTCAAACCAATTACCAACTGTGGCAGAAATTTGCACCATCGCGGTTAATTTACCTGGAGCAAGAGACCCTCACTACAGCCCTGCTGATCAAATACCACTTACATGTGGATACCATCATTAGCAATATTATTTTAAAAGCAGAGTACACGCATTTATTAGAGCACTATTTTTCTGGAATCATGGGAGCATTTGATGAAGCCAAAAAATATGGCACATTCTTTTTCTGGGGGATCACGCCTGACAAACATTATCGGGTGCAGTTGTGGCGCGTTGGCAATGAGTTGCGCTCGGACGATGGTAGTATTGTAGTACCACTCACACCAGATGGATTGGAAGCGGCCTTGCAGGCTAAAACTATTATTCCTAGTTTGTTACTAGTCTTTACCACCCTATGCTTCTATTACGGTTTGAAATGCCTTGGCGGATTTAATCAGATCAACTATTTAACTGCCATGAAGAATGCCTACATTAAAATGAATGTAGATCGGGGTAACTATCGTAGTATTGAAGTGTGTGCCCGCCCTCAGACCAAAGACATGA
>CAZSXL010000080.1:0-5822 GCA_964611225.1 uncultured Gammaproteobacteria bacterium | reverse complement strand
ACAGCCGGTAACCACACATACGCTTCATCATTGTCATTATATTGAATAGCCGCCCGCTCGACAGATAATGCAGCCAGTTTTTCTTCTACCAATACTTTAATATTGATAGTTAAACCAATCAGGTTAGCGGCAGATTCCGGTAGGTCGGTCGGTCGAATCCGTACCAAGTAACCAGATTCACTGGTACCCGTTTGCGCATTCATCACGTCACCAGTCGTTTTTTTGGTATCAACTAGTTCAACCGTGCCATGATAGGTGGTGGCGCCATTATCATAGGTAGGAATGGTCAACTCAGCTTGTTGGCCAGCGGCTAAATCAAACACTTCGGATTCGGAGGCAATAAAATCAATAAAGTTAGTGCGGTAACCAATTTCGAACACGGCGACACCAGGCGTGGTGGTATTACCCACAAAGGTGTTGATGGTTAGCACACGGCCATCAAACGGAGCCTTTAAAGATTGTCCACTTACTTTTGCGATGACATCATCTTTGTCTACCAGATCGCCCACTTGGACATTGACTTCAGTTACTTTGCCACCAAAACTAAAGCCTAATTGTTCGCTCTGTTCGGCGGCAACTTTACCATTGGTACTGACGGCTTTCGTTAAGTCACGTACCGTGGCGGTAATAGTTTGGCTAGTATCAATATCAACCGGTTCTCCAGAGGTTGCCATAGAACCAGCCACCGCGATCCCAACAATGACTACCAAGGTAATGAGTAGCCATAACCACCAGCGTTTATACCAGGGTCGAGAAGGTGGTGGGGGTAGTTGAGACATAATAGATGATGGAAATATTTAAGATTGAGCTAGGCAAGTATAGCAGAGGTTGCGCGCCCTTGACAATTTGCTAAACTTAAGTTATTATCAGCTGTTTATTGAAATAAAAAAAGTATGCCCACACCCAATGCACAACCGGCCGAATTTGATCGCAGCAAAGCCCAACGCCTAGCCTTTTTATTAGCGCAATCAGTGATGCCAGAAGAACAAAAGACCGCTTGGCTTAATTTGTTACCCTTAATGTCACAGGATCAGATTAGTCGTTTCATGTCGGTGTTAGAACAAGAACATGGTAGTTATCAGGAAGTCAGTAAATCTTTGTTAGGTGAACTGGAACAGGTTGGTAGCGATATGAATCAAGCCTTAGACAAGTTAGCAGCTAAAGAGCGTAAAGAAATTGAGCAATACGTACAAAAACTTCTCCATGGAACTAGCAGTACCTAGGGTCGAAGCACCACAGCCAGTAGAAACTGCCTCACTAGTGGGGTTGGCGGAACGGGCGGCTGATACTACCAAGACGATGCGTCAAGGTTGGGCTGGTTTTGTGACTGGCACCCGCCAACGTTATGAAACTTGGAAAAAAGATCTGTATCAACGGACGGATAATACCCTAGAAAAAGCGGCCGATCTGTATGTGGGCAAAATTGACGATTGGCAAACTGAACGGCCGATCACTACTTGGCAAGCCGCGCAGCGCTCCTTTGATCAAGCCAAACAATCGGTCACCCTGGCAGCCGTGATCGATATAGCTAAACGTAGTTGGGAGTTAGCCCAACGTGGTGCGGTGGTCGGCTTTGAGCTGCCGGTGCAGATGGCAGCCAAACAATTTTTTATTGACATTGCGGTGCGTCAAGCGGATTGTGATGCCTTGGCGCAAAAATATGAAGCCAGTGGTGGCGTAGCAGCTGTAGAAGCGGAAGCGGTAAAATTTGCTAATGAAGTTAGGCGTCATTTTGAAGTCTTACAAGAGGCGGCTGAACGGAGCATGCCGGCAGGGGAGGAAGACCAGGAAGTGTTTCGGCAAAACCATATTAACCAAGGCGTGCAGTATGCTGAACAATTATTAGGTAAGGTCACCTTAATTCCACCAGATAGTAAGCACCGGATCTCGGCTGATGTCCGCACGCATTTAGATACGGTTGTGTTGGATCCGCATCGGCCATCCTTGTTTCGCGCTTATGACAAAGTATCCGGACAATACCGCGATGCTATTCAAGGTATCTTGGAGCGGCACATTGATATCTATAAGGCGCAAAAAGCTAAGAACTCGTCCATCCTCACTACTGGGGCGCGCTGGCTAACATTGGGTGTGGAATCGTTTGTAGTAGGTCGAGCCAGTGCGGCTTATCAAGCCATGTCCACCAACTATGATAAAGCGCTGGTACAATTACCGGCGCATGAACGGACTACTGGCAAGCGGCTAGGTGCCTTTACGGGCGGAGTGAGAGAAAGTTTAACTCAGTTTATCTTTGATGATCGCTTTCGAACCGCGTTGCGTTTACAGCGCGATATTCCAAAGGTCATCGAGCGGCTAATTACCCCCGAACAACAAGCGGCTAGTTACGAAGTGTTCGATGTTGATCGGATTGCGAATACCGTCTGGGCAGAGTTTGGAACAGATTTAGCCAAAGCTGGCATTACCGAGCCAGAGTTATATGCTAGGATCGAAGATTTAGCCGCCTTTCAAGGTGATCGCCGCAAAGCCCTCGATCATTTATTGCGTTACCGGTTATTGAATTTGCATCGCGAAACGATTAAAGCTACTGTGCGACAATTTGAGCATGTCTACAAGCAAGTCAATATGAACGTGACGGCTTTAGGGGTGTTAGATCACATCGATGATCGAGTAGAGACGGCACTGGAAACCAGAGTAGCGATTGATAGTTTATTAGGACAGTTAGAACATGATGTTGCCGATACACAGGTTACTGTCTTAGCAGCAGCCGAACCAGTAGTAGCACCGCCACTGCCAGATGCCCAGTACGCAGCCTTAACCAGCCAATTTGAGTATCCATTACCGTTTGCCGAGGGTGAAGAAGTACCGGGCGAAAACTTGGTTGGTACGGTAGAGTATGTGGTTGAGTCGGGTGATACTGCTTGGAAAATTGCTACCGAGCACTTGGAATGGTATCGCTTAAGAGAAGGTAATCCGGATTTAACCGTGCCCCAAGCCATCGCTCTATTAGCCGAGGCAAATCATTTGGAGTCTGCTAGTCGGATTGAGGTTGGCCAACAGTTACATGTTCCCAGTGCAGCTTTACCGGCTTGGCCAGAGGCAACATTGTCTACTAGCATGGAAGGTGTAGCAACTGAATCTGCCTGGATACAAGACATGTACATGACACATGAAATGGCGATTGAAGCTGCTAAAGGAGTCGATCACCATATTCCCAACGAACATTTGGTGCAAGGTGCCACTCGGGCTGATTTGGAACGCTTACCACCTAATCAATATGTGGTGACTTTTGGTGAGCGCTATGGTCGTGGTAGTAGTGGTCAGATGGCAGTGCACTATGATGCTACCTATGCCGTCACTGTGACGGATACCGGTGAAGCCATGGCGCGACCGTTGGGTGGTATCAATGTAGAACCGATACCATTAGCGGAACTATTACAGCAAGAACAAGCTCCGATTGTGCGGGTGTTTACTACCGAGCCAAAAAGTTTATCCATCGATCATGGTCAGCTGGCACCAGAGCAATGGTCACCGTACCAATTAGCTAAAATTGAATACTTAAAAGATCATCCAGTGCGGGTGGTAGAAAAAGATGGCGCCTATTGTGCCAAAGACATGGCTGGGCGGTTTGATTTATTTAATGATGATTTAGCCGAAGATATCGGTGTCAATTTGCGCAATAGCAGTGGGGAGTTTACCGGAGTCACTGTCCACGCTCCCATGGTGGCAGAGGCGATGGTCACTGCGGGTGGTACTGAAATAGCCAGCTTGCAAGAACATTTTGAGGTTAGTCGTGGCAATGTGCGACCGTTAGAAAGTTTGAATAGCGACAACCCAACGTATCGTTATCAAGTGGAGCAGTGGTTACAAGCGGCTGCCAAAAGCCCACTGCAATCGGCCACCTTTTTTTATACCGGCACAGAGATTGAAAATATTATTGGTGCTAACAAAGATAATGGCGGTGAACCCAATTCGCATACGGTGACGTTGTTAGGCAAAGAAGATCTGACTTTACCGGTGCAGCATGATACTACCGTCGATCAGGTCTTAGCTAGTCAGTTAGGTTTGCAACGCGCTGATCTAGCGCAACGTGGCTACTTATTTGAGACTTTAGGAATTGAAGTCAATGGCGTACGCATTACTGATGCCGCCCAGTGGTTACAAACACCTGTGCAGGCAGGTGATACGGTCGTCGTCCATGACATTGCCCTGAATCATCGTTTTCATGGTGATGAAGCGACCACCTTGGTAGCGATGTTAGTAGATCATCAAAGTTTGATTCCGGTGAGTGTGATTGAACCCAATGCAGAAGTGGTCAATGCCGCGATGAGTGATAGTAGTTTATTTGGTTCCGACTTTACAGTGAATACCTTTGTGCCCGTACAACCCGGCGCTAGTTTGGAAACGATCTTCATCGAGGGTGGAACATCGACAGATTTATGGAAAGCGGCCGAGCTGACTCTGGTAGAACGCGGCATAGACCCGCAACATTTAACACCCGGCGAATTGATTCCTATTTTTGATGATGAAGCCTTAACAGAACATTTGGATGAAATCTATCAACGGGCGGAAGTCAGAGAGGCTGCCGCTAGTGGAACCGAAGTACATATTGTGCGTCCACATGAGAGTATGGATCATATTACGGAGCAGTTCTTTAAGCGTTCGCTCTATTCTACAGCTGAGTGGGCTAGCTTACGTGATGCCGTGGCGCAGGCTACGGGGATTCCGTTTGGTGATAAAACCATGCCCGGTGACGTTTATACTAAACCGTACAGTGTGCATGAATATCATGTACAAGCCGATGCTGTGTTGAGTATAGATACCAACACCCTAGCGACGATGGAGCAATCCATTTGGCGGCAACGGGCTGGTGAACATGTCTATCTTCCAACCGAATTACCGATTGCCACTGAAGACGGTATTGTCCAAACGCCATTCCCAGCCGAAGTGAGTCGGCTAATTGATACGGTAGTAGATGGTAATCCAGAATACGGGGAATCTGTGCGGCTCGCACTCGCTTTAGTCTATGCCAATGAAGGAATGCGCGAAACGGCTGACCAGGCTGATGTTAGTCAATTATTAGATTGGGTGAACAGCAACTTACCTGACCGTTCCGCTACGCTCGATCAGGTGATTGCCACTATTGAATATTACTATACTCGTGAACGCGCAAAAGATTTTGCCTGGTCGATTCAGGATACACCCTGGGCTAAAGCCAGTCTGGATTTTATTATTGATCAATTAAGGCTCAATCCTAATTTACCACCAGTAGTGTTATTAGCCACGTTGGCAAAAGTGGCCGGAGTGTCATCGGCGGGATTATTTCAGGTGCGGGCGAATAATTTTGTTGAAGCGGAGGATAGCCGCTTTACCGCTTTTGAGCAGAAGTTGCGGGCTGATCCATTATTGAACACAGCAGCCGCGGCTGAAATTTTGCACCAGAATGAACGAGCCTTTGCTACTTACTTAACAGCCTATGGTGACCCCCATGCACAGGATGAAGATGCCAGGCTACTAGCCTTGGTGAATTCCTACAATGGCGGACCGTATAAAACCATGTTAGGTGGCTTACAGGAGCGGTTATTGTTCTATGCCCAAACTGAAAACGTTGCCATACCCTTAGACCAAGCCAGTGGGCGTGGTACCGATACGACCCGTGCAGCGTTACTAGTAGTATGTGAGCAATTACGCAGTGAAGGTAAACTATCCGTATCGGATGATCAACTGCAGCGTGATTTAGCCATGTTAGGGAGCGAGACCGTAGGATTTTTGCGTAGTGACACCATGCAACAACTAAAGATCGCTTACCGTGATACTACGGGTCAAGATTTAAGCTTATTGCCAAATCAAGAGCATTTAACCGACAG
>CAZSXL010000079.1:0-5887 GCA_964611225.1 uncultured Gammaproteobacteria bacterium | reverse complement strand
TTTCTGTTCCATCGGTCTTCCAGAGTTCGGTGCCATTGGAGCCATCATTGGCGGAGTCTTAATGACCTGGTTAGGCGAAAGTAGTGCCATGGGTTTTAATTTATATAGCTTCCTAGTTGCGTTGCTTGGTGCAGTCGTATTATTAGGTATCATAAAATTGGTTAAACGTTAGTCTTTGCCACCAAAAAAATACTTCCAAACGGAAGTATTTTTTTTATTGCTATTACAATTGACTATAAATCATATCCGAAGGATAATTAGTTTATGAAAAAAAGATCGTCTCTATTCGCACTAGGACTAGCATTATTGCTTGGGGTACATGCTGTGCTTCCAGCGCATGCTTCGGACAGTATACCGAACCATTCCTTTGAGGAGTTTACGGACACTGCCTGGCAGTGTGATGATCAGTGTACCAATGGTGACGTCTCTGGTTATCAAGTCTACACCAACGATCTGACCAAGCAGCCACCGGTTGGGATTTGGTATCTGTACATCTTTCATGAGGCTGGCATTTACCAAACGGTCACTGTACCGAGCGCTGTCGATACCTTAACCTTTGGCTATTACAACAGCGAAGATGATACCGGTGATGCGGTGTATGATGGTGTCTTTACCGTCACCGTTACCGATATCGTTACTAGCGAAGTCTACGCCCAAGAAACATTTTCTGATCAAGCCGATAACTGGGGCGAGGGCTCTATAGACATTCCAGCAGCCGCCCAAGGCCAAGCGGTTCAACTCTACATTTCGAATGTCACTGGCTTTAATCGGATCGATAACTTTGCCTTTGCTGCTGCCACCGATAGCTTTGCCACGCTGAAAGTGCGTGCCTTGAGTTCCAAAAATAAACCAGTCAACGATGCTAAGGTCTATGTGAAGGTCAATAAAATCAACGTTTCCCTGCTCAATTTAAAAACCAATGCCACCGTCACCAGAGTAACTACCAATAAAAAAGGACGAGCGCCAAGCTTTATCATTTTGCAAGCCCTAGCGGATGATGACACGGTTAAACTATGTGTTAAAAAGAAAACGATCGAAGAATGCACCAAGATTACTCCAGCCGCCGGTGTAGAAACTGAATATGATTTTAGTTTTGATCACAAAAAGGTAAGCAGCTTATGAAAAAACTAGTCTTGTATCTGGGGAGTATCCTGCTGGGCATTGGTCTACTGATGCTACTCATTTGGTTTGGTAGCGTGCGGCTGAAGGGTAGCGTTGTAGACTTAGCTGGGCAGCCTTTGGCTGGAGCCACAGTAACCGGTGGACTCATGCCTACCGCCAGTCAGGCGGACGGTACCTTCACCGCTTGGGTACCACGTTGGCAAACCAATACCGCTGAACTGACCGTCACCGCACAAAACGAACAGCTCACCATAACCGCTGCATCGTTAGTAGATACAATCAGCACAGAACCCCTGGCTGTCTCCTATGCATCACCAGACTATGCAGCGCTGTTCGGTGATGAAGTGATGAGCGACCCAGCGTTAGATGATGAACTATTACTGGGTTACAACCCAGATGTTGATCCCAGTGCTGTGGTATTACCAATTTTGAATCAACCAGAAGACTTACCGCCGCCAGTGTCAGAGTCAGATTTTATCGTCAATGCCGAAGGGTTTGAAGTAGTGGCTGGTGAAGTGCTAGTGGGCTGGGCAGAAGACACCACCGCTGCACAGCGCACTGCTGTGATTGAGGCAGCTGGTGCTACCGTCCGTTATGATGATCCGGCAGCACGCACCAGCATTGCATACAGCGCATCTAATCTAGCTGTGACTACCGTCATTACCCAATTAGAAGCCAACTCTAGCGTTACAGGTGCGATGGAAAATTATCGCTTAGAGCCGGATGTAGCACCAAATGATCCCGATTGGAAAGATCAAAATAAAAGTTGGTGGTTACGCGAACTCAATGCCGAACCGGCCTGGATGATGACCACCGGACAACGCACGATGGTTGCGGTGATCGACGCTGGCTTTCAACTGGATCATCCAGATTTAGCAGGTGCCTTTGCCAGTACTACGATGGCGTTCTTTGCAGGTGCTCAGCCAGCTGTGCGACCTCAACACGGTACCCATGTATCAGGAATTATCGCTGCGCGTAAAGATAATAACACTGGATTAAGTGGCATTGTACCAAACGCCAGACTGGTACCGATTCAGTTGGACAACTTTGGGCGTTTACCGACAGTGTTTCGGATGATGGCGGGTTGGCCTAATGTCCGGATTGCTAACATGTCCTTGGGTTGGGGTTGGGCCAAAGTAAATCGTACCCGCGTAGCTAGTGGTTTACAACCACTAACCAATGCCGAAATGCAAGCTAAGGCCGATGAATATGATCAGTTGATTCGACCAGCCTTTTTGGATTATTATCATAAGGGTGGTGTGGTGTGTAAATCGGCTGGTAACGATTATGGCTTGGATGCCCGAATGAATCTATTGAATTTTCCGGAAGTAATCATGGTTGGTTCCGTTGATAGCGATGGGACTATTTCTAGCCTGTCCAACATTGGCTCGCAAGTAGATATCGTAGCCCCAGGTGGTGAAATTTGGTCCACTGTCGCTGGTAGTGGTTATGACTATATGTCTGGTACATCCATGAGTACACCGGCGGTGTGTGGCACTGTGGCAGCCATCCGCTCACTACGACCTAACTATGGCCCAATGGTGATTAAACGCATCTTAGAGCGCTATGGTATGCCAGCTAAACTTAAAAACCAAGCGACCTATCCGCAATTAGATACCTGGCGAGCACTACTAGGTGCTACCAAACTCTATGGTGTCACCGGTGAAGTGGTGGGCAGCAATGGCTTAAGCCTGGAGCGAGCCTTAGTGACTACTCAACCCAGCCTGTGGACAGTACTCACCAATGCGGATGGAGAATTTATTCTGCCTTACCTAAAATTACAGTCTTATACGGTGAAGGCCAAGTCGTCTGACGCCGAGGCTGAAAAAATAACCCAAGCGCCAGCTTTGAACGCTGATCGCGTCATTGAATTATTCTTCTTACTAGAAACCGAGGAAGAAGATGAAGAGGAAAACGGAAACAACAATACTAATAATACGAATACCTTGGATGAAACTGATCTGAATGCCAATGATAACGCCAACAGCACTATTAATGATACCGGCCTAGGCGATGCAGTAACTGAAGAAACGGGTGGCACAACCGTGTTGAGTAATGGCCTGGAAGTGTCAGCGGCTGGCTGTGCTCTGTCTGGTTTTGACGCACCCGTCATCACGGACGAGGCTTGCCCCGCTGGATTTAAATTCTCCCGCGAAACGATCGCTTGTGAACAAGAAACCTGCCCCGCTAGTAGTATTGGCCGAACTTATACGCTGGAGTGCAAATGTGCGGACGGACAACGTGGTGTCTACGCCTGTGACCAACTGGGATATTTAGTAGCGTGTATCGAGTAACCTGCACATGAAAACTGCTGCGATTAGTTTCGGATTATTTATCCTCACTGTAGCGATGGGTAGCGTGATCTGCGTTGTGTGGTTAACGCAACTACCTCCCTCACCGGCTGTTTCAACCGAACCGATTACATTTGATACCACAAACACAGTTACAGCTGAATTGACTGACCAAACCACTATAACTGATCCAGTAAGTAATAGCAGCGTGTTCAGCAGTACTGGTTTGCCCATCCAATTTTCTTACCCTAACGGTTGGCTGTTATCACCAGAAACCACCGCCACATCCGATTTTGCCCAATTGACTGATTATACACCAACCGATCAAGATGCTTCCTTAGACCGGATTCCTGGACACAAATTAGAAGTGGTTTTAATCACACTAGAATCTGGCCAAACCGTGCTCGATTGGTTAGGTAATCCAAAAAAATATACGATTATAGAGGTGGCTGGTATGAGC
Organism: uncultured Gammaproteobacteria bacterium; assembly: GCA_964611225.1. GTDB lineage: Bacteria > Patescibacteriota > Patescibacteriia > UBA9570 > UBA9570 > UBA9570. The sequence continues at coordinate 2,014 of CAZSXL010000079.1, read as the reverse complement.
AGTTGGCGTACTCAAAACAATGCCTACGCCGCGGCAACCATTGGGGTGCATATCCCCTCACCCGCTGATCCTAATCAGTTCGTTGCCTTTTCCTTGTATGGTCCAGAATCAACCCCAGCAGAATTAACTACGCTATTTGATACCTTTGTAGCTAGCATTACAGTGGAGTAGGCTGAATCAACAATATAGTGTATCATCTAGCAACAGATTATTACTAATCATTATTTATATCTATGGCCAAACGATTCGGAGCCCTCGGCAGTATCCACAACAAAGTGAAACATCCACATAAAACCAAAAAACGGCTAGCCATCAAGGCCGCCATGCTAGAGGCCAAAGCCGCCAAAAAGAGACGGTAATACTACCTTGATTGTATGGTACATCAATGGTATACTTAGCCCATGCTACCAAAAGTGTTAGTCATTCAAGATGATAAATTTCTTGCCAAGATCTACCAGCTTAAGTTACCCAAAGAAGGTTTTGACGTTACACTAGCCCACAATGGCGAGGAGGGTTTAGCACTGATGCGCGAACAGAAGCCGGACATCATACTGCTCGATTTGATTATGCCCATCATGGATGGCTTTACTGTGCTAGAACGAATGCACGCTGACCCTGAGCTTAAAACGATCAAAGTGCTTGTCACTACCAACCTGGCTCAAGAAGAAGATCAGCGCCGCTGTCTCGCCTTAGGAGCTATTGGTTTTGTTGTGAAAGCTGAAACCAGAATCACAGATCTTGTAACCGTCATGCACAAACACTTGGCAAGTTAGCCACCTATGGACCTGAAACCGCTAGAAAAAGATCTCGCCGTTGCGAATGCCAAGGATGAATCCATGCTGCTGGCACTAGCGGACGGTGTCATTGCCGTCGATATGGATGGAAAAATAATCCTGGCTAACCAATCTGCCCAAAGCATGTTTGGTTTTGCAGCTGGACAGTTAGAAAATAAAATCTATTCCGAAGCCATTATATTAGAAGATGACAACGGTGTGATTATTCCGCACAATCTGCGCGCATTATCTCAAGCTCTGGAAAGGGAAAAAACGACGACTATAATGACGGATTATTTTGCTAGAAAGAAAGATGGCAGCAAATTCCCAGTTTCGATTTCAGCTGCTCCGATATTAATTGACGGCAACATCACCGGTGCTATTGGCATCTATCGTGACATCTCAAAAGAAAAACAAATTGACAAGGCTAAAACTGAATTCGTATCGTTGGCTTCACATCAACTGCGCACTCCTCTCTCCACCATTAATTGGTATGCCGAAATGCTGATGGCTGGTGATGCTGGAGAACTCAATAAAGAACAAAAAAAATATCTGAATGAAATCTATGAAGGCAACCAACGCATGGTAGGATTGGTAAATGACTTACTGAACGTGTCACGAATTGATTTAGGCACCTTTTCTATGGAACCAACCCCCACGGATATTGTGGCGTTAGCAAAACAGGTGGTGCAAGAACAAGAACCGGACATTTTTAAGCGTAAACAATCCGTAGTCGAAAGCTATCAGCCAGAGACCATGGTGATGCCGGTTGATCCCAAACTGATGCGCATTATTTTTCAAAATTTATTATCGAATGCCATCAAGTATACTCCAGAACGCGGCAGTATTCAGCTAACTATTGCTCAACAGGCAGGCAGTGTGAAGATCACGGTGGCTGATACCGGTTATGGGATACCAGTTAGTCAACAAAATAATATATTTCAAAAATTATTTCGGGCTGATAATGTGAAAGCGAAAGATACCGTTGGCACCGGCCTGGGTCTTTATCTGGCAAAATCGATTGTTGAGCACTCCGGTGGAACCATCTCCTTTACGTCTGTAGAAAACCAGGGTACGACCTTCACAATCACGTTACCACTGGCTGGCATGAGTAAAAAAACGGGTAGCAAATGGCTCACTTAATCATGGTCAATACCTATTATCAACAACTGGTGAATGCAACCCAGGATTATCTTGGGCCAGCAGCTGAAAGGTTCATTCAACGCCAAATTAGTTAGCAT
>CAZSXL010000078.1:0-5897 GCA_964611225.1 uncultured Gammaproteobacteria bacterium | reverse complement strand
CATTGCCACTGACCACGCCCCGCATACGTTGGCAGAAAAAGATTCTGAAACTGGTGCAGCTGGCTTTCCCAGTATTGAATTCTTTTTACCATTGTTACTGACCGGTGTGGCTCAAGGTAAATTAACCATCGACGATATTGTACGCTGTTGTGTGACGAATCCAACCAACCTGTTTGGCTTTGGACCAACTGGCCAAGTGATTGCAGATGAAACTGTGCAATGGGTTATTAGTCAGGACGATATTAAGAGTAAATGTGCCTGGTCACCCTACCTGGGGATGCAGATGACTGGTCGGGTGCAATCTGTTATACTGGCCTAGTTATGGCACAATTATGGAATAAGGGCTTCGATATTAACCGTGAAATTTTAGAATTTACGGTTGGCAATGATTACGAACTGGATCAACTGATGGTTAAGCATGATGTCTACGGCAGTATTGCCCAAGCGGCCATGCTAAAAAAGATCGGTATTCTGACAACGGCTGAATTTCGCCAAGTCCACAAAGAACTAAAACTCATTATCAGCTTGTGGCAAAGCCGGAAGTTTGTTGTGCAATTAGAGGATGAAGATGGCCACACCACCATTGAAAACCATCTAGTAAAAGAATTGGGCGACCTTGGTAAAAAAATTCACACCGCTCGCAGCCGTAATGACCAAGTGGTCACGATGTCTCGCCTGTACGTCAAGGAAAAACTATTAAACGTCTATGGCCATAGCCTAACTCTAGCGCAACATTTTTTGGCGCTGGCTAAACACTACCGTCATGTGCCAATGCCAGGTTATACGCACATGCAACGCGCTATGCCAACATCCGGTGGGGTGTGGTTTGATCAGTATGCCGAAGCGATCTTGGATGATTTGCAATTACTAAAAACTGCCTTTCAGTATAACGACATGAGCCCGCTGGGTAGTGCCGCTGGTTTTGGGGTAAATTTACCAATTGACCGCACCTATACTGCCAAGTTATTGGGCTTTAAGAAAGTGCAAAATAATACCATGTATGTAGCCTACACTCGGGGTAAGGTGGAAGCCGCAATTTTATTTGCCTTAAATCAGCTGATGCAAACCATGGCTAAGTTTGCCAATGATGTCTTGTTATTTTCGATGTCTGAATTTGGTTTTGTTGAACTGCCCAAGGAATTTTGTACAGGTTCTTCTTTGATGCCACAAAAACGAAACGGTGATGTCTTTGAACTGACCCGCGGCAAGGCCAACATTATGCTCGGCTATTTTATCTCCACCGTTGAACTACAAAATGTCTTGCTGTCTGGTTATAACCGGGATACACAACTAACGAAAGATCTGATGGTAAAAGCGTTACATTTGTATAGTAACACCGTTAAAGTCATGAGCACGGTTACCGCTGGTATTACGCTCAATAAAACTAAATGTATCGCCGCCTGTAGCGCTGAAATTTTTGCCACGGACAAAGCGCTCGATTTAGTCAAAGACGGCATGCCGTTTCGAGATGCTTATCGTCATGTGGCCAGTCATTTAGCTGAACTACGGGCGATTGATCCAGTTAAAAATATTTCCCAAAAACTGATCAACCTGAAGCCAGTTCAGGCTAATTGGAATGCCAATTCACGCTGGTTAAGTGGTCAACAACGACATTGGCAACAGACGGTAAAACACTTGCTGCAGCTAGCATAAATCGCTATACTATCGCCAATGTCTACGGCCATCCGCTTCCTCGGAATTCAATTTAAAAACCCCATTGTCCTGGCATCTGGGATCCTGGGCGTGACCGCTGCTTCCATGAAGCGCTGTGTTGATTTGGGGGCGGGCGGTGTGACGGTTAAATCACTCTCCCTCAAACCGCGTACGGGCCATCGTAATCCAACCATGGGCGGCTATGACCACTTTTTTCTGAATGCGGTTGGGCTATCTAATCCGGGGGTTGATGCTGGGATCAAAGAGTTGAAACGTTTTAAAGCCATTTGTAAGGCACCGCTGATTGGCAGTGTGTTTGCTGGTAGCGTAGAAGAGTTTGGCGCCGTCACCAAAAAAATCGTCACCGCCCCAATTGATCTGCTCGAAATTGATATTTCTTGCCCTAATGTTGGCGATGAATTTGGCACCCCTTTTGCCTATAGCACTGAAGCAGCCACTGCCATCACCCGAGCTGTCAAAAAACAGTCCAAACGGGTACCAGTGATCATGAAACTGTCTCCCAATGCCTGGAATATTGGCGAGATTGCCCGCGCCTGTGAACAGGCCGGCGCTGACGCTGTTACTGCCGTCAACACTGCCTCCGCCATGACCATCGATAGTGCCTTCCAGGTGCCATTTTTGGCCAACCAGGTGGGTGGTATGTCCGGTCCGGCGCTTAAACCGATTGCCTTAAAGGCGGTATGGGATGTCCACAATACAGTTAAGGGTATCCCAATCATTGCTACTGGCGGAGTGACTACTGGTGAAGATGCTATTGAAATGATCTTGGCTGGTGGCACGTTAGTGGGGGTTGGTTCAGCCGCCTTTTGGCGTGGCCCAGAGGTGTTTGGCAAAATCGTCAAAGAGATGGAGAGTTATATGAAAAAGAAAAAAGTTAAAAATTTATCCAGTTTAATCGGGAAGGCCCACTAGATCTCTACCCCGCCCTCCGGGCACCCCTTCTCTTGCTTTACCCCCAGCCCCTTGCAGGGGAGTAAGAGGCAAATAATATATGAAACCACAAATTGCAACATTGAAAAAGATCACCACCGAGGCTAATGGCGTCAAAGGCTTTACGTTTAATTTTCCTAAACTGGGTTCTAAACCAGGCCAGTTTGTAATGTTGTGGTTACCCGGTGTAGACCAAAAACCGTTTTCGATTGCCGGTGATGATGGCAACACCTTTACTACAGTCGTATTCAAGCTAAAAGATTTTACCGAACACTTGTTCAAGTTAAAACCGGGCGATCCGGTAGGGGTCACTGGTCCGTTTGGTAATCCCTATAGCTGGAAACCGAAACAGCACGTGATTGCAGTCGGTGGTGGTTACGGCGCAGCTCCGTTATCGTTTCTGATTAATCAGGCTAAGCAAGCTAAGTGTTCGTATGAACTACTGGTGGGTGCTCGGACCAAATCACTCTTGCTCTATACCGATCACTTTCCAAAACATACTTTTTTGTCGACGAATGATGGTTCCAGCGGACACCAAGGGTATGTCACCGAAGTTTTGGAACAGCGTCTTAAAAAACTAACAGCCACCCAACGCAAACACACCACTGTCTATGTGTGCGGTCCAGAACCAATGGAATATGCCGCCGCCGTGGTCGCTAAAAAATATCGCGTCCAATCGCAAATTAGTATCGAACGTTACATGAAATGTGGCTTCGGAGTTTGCGGCCAGTGTTGCATGGATGATAGCGGCGAGCCGATGTGCCAAGTGGGTCCAGTGATTACTGGCCAACATGCCTTAACCTTGTTAGAATTTGGCAGATATCATCGCGATAAATCCGGCACGATTATTCAATATTAAAATTATGATTGATATCCTCGCGACACTCAAACAAGTCAAAGCCATTATGACGGATGATCATTTTGTGGGCACCAAGGGGCCACATTTTTCGACGTACATTAATAAGGATGCCCTGTACCCACATATTGCTGAAACCTCGACAGTCTGTGCGCAGTTTGCTGAACAGTTTGTGCCGTTTAAGGCGGATATAGTGGCTGGCCCAGCGCTAGGCGGCATTATTTTATCGCAATGGACGGCTTACCATTTGGGGCTAAAAACCGGCCAGCCGATTTTGAGTGTCTACGCTGAAAAGAAAGACGGTGATTTGCAACTGACCCGTGGTTACGATGCCTTGGTGAAAGGTAAGAACGTAGTAGTCGTCGAAGATCTCACTACTACCGGCGGTTCATTAAAACAAGCCATTGTAGCGGTGCAAGCAGCTGGTGGTAATGTGGTAGCCGCGGCCGTGATGGTTAATAAGAATCCAACCCAAGTGACCTCAGCGTTTTTTGGTGTGCCATTCTTTGCGCTGACAGAATTGCCGGTCGAATTGTATTCAGCCGAAAATTGCCCGTTGTGCAAAAGCGGTGTGCCCATTAATACCACCATTGGTCATGGTCAAAAATTTCTTGATAGTAAAAAACAATAATTATGGCGAACCTGAATCCGGCAGCCCAAGCCTTAGCGCGCATCAAACAAGATAAACAATCGAATTTGGCTGTAGCTGCCGATCTGACGGATGCTAACAGTTTAGTGAAATTAGTGCAGCAAGTAGGAGATAGCATCTGCGTGCTGAAAACCCACATTGATGTGATCAGTGATTTTACACCGGATTTAATCACCACGTTACTGGATCTGAAAAAAGAGTATAACTTCTTGATTTTTGAAGACCGTAAATTCGCCGATATCGGTAACACGGTCAAGTTGCAATATGGCGGCGGCATTTACCGCATTGCCGATTGGGCAGATATTATTAATGCCCATGTGGTGCCAGGCCCAGGGATTATCGAAGGGTTGTGGGAAATTGGTAAGACCAAAGGTGCTGGCTTATTGCTGCTGGCTGAAATGAGTTCCGCTGGAAACCTTGCGACTGGTGATTACACTAAAACGGCTGTAGCCTGGGCGCAGAAATATTCTGACTTTGTGATTGGCTTTATTGGTATGAAACGATTACTGGACGATCCGAACTTTATCACCATGACACCAGGGATTAACTTTGCGGACAAAGGTGATCAGCTGAAACAACAATACGTTACGCCGGAACAAGCCATCCAAGGTGGTTCTGATATCATCATTGTTGGTCGTGGCATCTATGGTGCCAGCGAACCATCTCTGGCTGCTAAGCAGTACCGTGAGGCTGGGTGGAAGGCTTATCAAAGTCGACCTCTCCCTTAATCCCTCTCCTTTCAGGCGAGGGAAACTATGCCCTTATCTCCAGCAAGGAGAGAAGGGTTAGGGATGAGAGGTCTGTAGCTCTCCAACAAACCGAAACGGCTCCACTGTATCCAAACGTACTTGTTGGAACGTACCAACTAAATTGGCATCAACGGGAGCTTGAAATTCAACGGTAACTTGGTGTTGGTTACGGCCTAACCAATGATCTTTGGCGTATTTTTCTACGAGAATGATATCCACTGTGCCGAGGCGCGGTTGTTGATTAATCATGAAGGTTTGTTCCAGCACGTCGGTTAACTCACGAAAGCGTTGCTTTTTAACTTCGTGTGGCACATCATCCTCAAACCGGCGGGCGGCTACGGTGCCAGGGCGCACGGAATACTGGGCGATAAAAGCCATGTCGTAGCCAACATACTCCATCAAGGATTTTGAATCGGCGAATTCATCCTCGGTTTCACCACAGAAACCAACAATCACATCAGTAGATAACGACACATTCGGAATACCAGCTTTAATGTCGTCGGTCAATTTCAAGTATTGCTCACGGGTATAGGGGCGATTCATCCGGCGCAAAATGGTTGAGCTGCCCGATTGGGCGGGTAAATTAATTTGTTTGCATAATTTAGGGTACTTGGCGATCACGGCAATCACGTCCGCGGTAAAATCACGTGGATGCGGAGCATGAAAACGCACCCAAAAGTCTCCCGGCAATTGTGCGACGGTTTCTAATAGTTGAGCGAAGGTTAACTCCTCACTGGTTCCATCAGCCCTCCGTTTATCCATCCCATACGAATTTACATTCTGGCCTAATAGATGAATATCTTTATAACCTTTAGCAATCAATTCTTTTACCTCGCGGATAATATCCGCCGATGGGCGAGAGCGTTCGCGGCCGCGGGTGTAGGGGACAGCGCAGTAGGTGCAGAACTTATCACAGCCTTTGGCAATGGGCACCCAGGCGCGGAACTTAGAATTGTGAATCGGTTGAATATCAAAATACGCCATCTGATCACGCAAATTGACTGTTTCTTCCACATTGGTTTGCGCTAACAGCAACGGC
>CAZSXL010000077.1:0-5953 GCA_964611225.1 uncultured Gammaproteobacteria bacterium | reverse complement strand
CCGCCATGGCATCGAGCAATGTCCAGGCCACCAATTCTTGTGAAAAGACAAACTTAAATGACACAGCCAGCACACCCAGGATACCAGCCATCACAGCAGTCACTGGCTGTACTACGTTTGGAACTAAGTCATCAGCTAAGATTAGTTGCGGTTGGAAAGCGTACAACCATCCGGCCATGACAGCTACTAGCCCTAAGCTGACACCCCACAGCACGTAATGACGTGACATGTCATGGGGATTGATGATGCTCATAGCGTGCAGGTATAAGCTTGAGCTACATAATGAATCATCAAAACGCAAAAGATACTAGCAACAATACTGACCGCCACTAAGACCGCCACGTGTCCACGATGGTGTTCATACAAATTGTAAGCTTCTAACATTAATCCAACGGCTAGCGTAGCTACTCCACCGTAGCCGATCTTAGCTACCCCTAACAATAGTTGATCAGCACAGACATGCGTAAACACCGGAAACAACATCATCCCAAACACCACACTAATAACCGCCGTTCCCAAGAAAATAAAGATAATAGCTACAGCCGTGTCTAGTTTATATTTGGTTCGGTAGTGCGCCATAATTGGGCTTATTATAGCACAAGCTTTATGGAATCGCCACTACCGATGGAACAATCAATGAGTCATCTACATAACGCACCGCATCACTCTGAATGCTTAATCCAGTGGAGGTACCGCCATCTAAATTCAAGGCACTGACCAATGTTGGATCGCTTAGTTCAGCCAACGCAACGGATAATTCAGTGAGTGTGAATACCCCATATTCACAGATGATCAAATACACCAAACCAGATTGATCTAATCCCACGACCGTGCGTTGCCCAGTGTCAGTGGATGCCGTATTCACTTGGGCAGTACCATCCAGCAATAAGATGGGATAAGATTGGATACCCATATCACCTAGTATACTAGCATCATTACTAATCACCCAATCACCATGGCTGCGCGTAAAACTACCGGTTTGACCAGACAATAATGGGCCGTAAGATTCTCCATCCGCTACCGTGCGCGTGACCAAAGCATAATCTTCATCAAAATAACTGCCGTTGATCACCACGGTAGCAGCTAGTTCTTCCTGCCAATTACTAACAGTTTGCGGAATGGCCTCATCAACGAACACAGAGATATCCACACTAGCCGGATCAATCCGCACGATACTAAACAGTTCGGTGTTGTCTCCGGCCTCAACCAATTGTTGTTTAAAATCAATGCCAGTACGCACTGCTGTCCAGGTTGGGTATTGCACAGTTGGCTGAATGACAGGGTTATTGGAGCTGTTGACGTTGGATAAATCAATCGTCCACGTTGAGCTACAACCAACTAGGCTGAATAGTAAAACCATCGAGACGAAGGTCCGTCTCATACCGCTTTAGAGATTTGCTTACGAATGGTACGCATGAGTTCAATATAGAATGACACATTATGCACCGTGGTCAAGCGTTGCGCCAATGGTTCGGCCACACTGAAGAGATGCCGCAGATAAGCTCGACTATAGCCCGCTTGGCAGGTAGCACACTGGCACAATGGGTCTAATACTTGTGTATCCGCTTTATATTCACTACTAGTCATATTGATCTTACAATACTGCACCCCCATTAACTGCGGATCAACTAACTCAGCAGCGGTATGCACATACACTTGCCCATGACGAGCATTACGGCTGGGTAAGACGCAATCAAATAAATCCACTCCGCGTTTTACGGCTTCTAAGATTTGTTCGGGTTGGCCCACTCCCATTAAGTAATGTGGTTTGTCTTGAGGTAATAGTGGTACGGTGACATCCAGCATGGCATACATTACATCGGCTGGTTCACCCACCGCTAACCCACCAATCGCGTAACCATCAAAGCCAATCTGCACTAACTCCTTAGCGCTCTGTTGACGGAGGTCCGCATAGCTGGAACCTTGGACGATGGCGAACAGACCTCTCCCCCTGGCTCCCTCTCCTTCTTTAGGAGAGGGGGAATAATCTTTGCAGCGTTTGGCCCATTGGGTGGTTAAGGCCACCGAGTGTTCAGCATCGGCGCGACTGGCTGGAAACCCAGGAAAATAATCAAAACACATTTGGATATCAGAACCAATCACCTGCTGAATTTCCATCGATAATTCTGGTGTCATGAACAGTTCAGCACCATCGATATGGGAATTAAAGCGCACACCATCTGGGGTCAACTTTCGTAAATGGGCTAAACTAAACACTTGAAACCCACCCGAGTCGGTTAGGATTGGTTTATCCCAATGCATCAGCTGATGTAACCCACCAACAGCACGCAAGGTATCTAACCCGGGGCGTAAATATAAATGATAAGTGTTCGCTAACAAGATATCATTCCCAATCTGGGCTAAATCGCTATTGGCCAAATGCTTCACTGCCCCACGGGTAGCAATCGGCATGAAGGCAGGAGTTGGCACTGTCCCATGCCCAGTCGTCAATATGCCGGCCCTAGCCTGGCCCAGGCGAGTCTGCTCTGTCCACATACCTTATTCAACGACAATCCCATCATCCTCGGCTCCAGGATCATTGGCCAGATTAGTCGTCACTTTGTTGTCTTGAGCTTGGACTACTTCATTACTATTGGCATCCGTAGCAGTGGCAACTGTTTCATTGGTTAAAGCCATTAGTTTATCGACAGCGCTCTTAGTGGGTGTGATAGAGACCGTGAAGCTGCTAGCCTGCGTGCTACCAGCTGTCATGTTCGATAGACTCCAACTTACTATGTTGGTAGCAGCAGCAAAGCTAAGGTCCTCATCGGCGCTGTCCACAAAGCTAACGCCATCCGGTAACGTAGTTTGGACGGTGACATCAGACATGGCAGCACCGCCAGCCGTAACTGACCAGCGGATCACATAACTAGTCGTTTTGCCAACGGTGGGTGGTAACGGACCAGAACCCAGTCTGGATAAATCATCTGAAAAATAGCGCCCCTCGGCAATCACCTCTAAGGTACCTTGTAACGCGGTGATCACTTCGACAGTTTCACTGAACTCGGCATCGCTGTCACTGACTTGGGCACTGTCGACTGATAGTGTGGCGGTAATGGCGCTGGCTGATTCAGGCAGCGGGTCTTTCACTACGGCCGTATAGGTTAAGCTGGTTTCATCGCCCGGTTTTAATTCAGTGATCGGATCCAACGTGGCCGTGTTACCGGCCACCGCATTACCAGTAAAATCAATCGCTAAGGTAATATCGGTAATGGCAATTTTGGATGGATTACTAACGGTAATATCATATTGGACTTCGCCACCAGCTTGGGCTGAGCGTGGTGCTGTCATGGTTAAGGATAGTTCAGGATTAATCACTTTAACGGTATGGCGGTCTTCCGCTTGTAAGTTAAGGAACCCATTGGATTCTTCAATCCCCGTCTGTAAAATAAATTCTTGCTCGGCGTCCGCTTCCGCTGACATTGTCCCTTTAACCGTTACGGTGGTAGTAGCATTAGGATCGATCTGGTCAAACAGCCAGGTGGCATTGCCTTGGGTAGCTTTAGGATCGGCACTAGCTACTTGGAAACCGGCTGGATAGGTAATAACCGCCTTAGCATTCACTAATGGTAACGCAGCTGCATTCGTAATCGTAAAGACGTACGATACTTCTTCTCCGCTGCGTACTTGTTCTGGTACAGAGACATCTAGCTTCATGATCGATTCGCCCACCGTGACACTGGCATTGGCAGAGGTTTGAAAATCAGAGGAAAAGTTTACCGGTGTGTAGGTTAACAAGGTCGTAAAATCTTTGACGTCCCCTACTTGCCCAACCACCTGCCCCGTCAAATGAATCGTACCTTCTGCTCCCGCTGGCACATCGCTGATATCCCAATGATTTTGGGTACCATCGGCCGGTACCGGATCAGAGGAAACAAAGTAAAACCCAGTTGGTACCACCAGTTCAATGGCACCTGTGGAAATTCCAGCCGGACTACTGTTGGTATAATGAATATCTAAATCGAGCTGATCACCAGACGCCACGGTTTTATCCGCCTCGATGGTTAAAGTGACTTCACCAGGACTAACCGTTAGGCGGTTTTTACTAAACGCCAAATAGCCTAAGCTGGCGGCTACTACTGATAATCCAACCACAGTGGTGAATAAGATAGTAAAAAAACGTTTTTTCTGACTACCACGATCCAAGGTTGTCATATCCACGGCATCACTAGCGTTATCCGACCGGTATAGATTGACAAAGTCATCGTGTTTCGAAGGTTTTGCGGTCTCTTGAGCGCTACCAGGCTGAGTTGACTTGGTGTGACGTTTTTTTCCCATGCGCGAATTATACTAAAAATTGCTCGCTCTGTACATCATCACCCAAGTACTCATATAACCACAGGTGAACACCTTGGTAGAGCGCTTGCCAGGTAGTGGCATCTAAACGCAGTTTTTGCACTTCTTGATACGGCGCACTGGCCAACCAGCGCAATACTTTGACATCTTCTGGACGTTGCACAGTGTGTAATAAATCATAACCTAGTTGCTGCACTAGCTTCACCACAAAGCTTAAAACCACTAACCGCGAATATGGGGCGCGATCTAACCACGTCAGGGTACTATACAGCAGTAAATACAAGGCTGTGTCCGGCACCGCCTCTTTAGTTAAACGATGGAACACTTCCACGCAATACAAAGCGGCGTTATAACGGGCTAACTCCTGACTAATGGCCGTAAAGCGCTGTTGCACGACAGCTCCACCAATTTTGTACTGGTACCGACTAGCAATCAGGTAGAGTTCTACTTCTGCAAACGGTTCCAGCACACCAGCTAGTTTGGCTTTGGACCGGCGAATACCGATGGCTTTAGCGCGCACCTTGCCGAACTGCTCGGTGTACAACACATAGCTGCGATCCACATCACGCCAGGGTTCGTAGTATAATACGATGCCACGCGTGTTAGTTGTCTCCGCCATGCTACTTGGTTAAGGTGATCGTCACCGCCGCTCCGTTGACCGTCAGGGCATCAGCCTGGACAGTAGTACTCATGGTGCAGGCTTTAGCAAGTACACTCTGCAGTAGTTGGTCATTATATTTTTGCAACACGGTAGACACCATCTGATCGGCGGTCTGAACAGTAATCGTCACTTGATCTTGAATAGTGAATTTTTTCTGTTTACGTAAGGCGTTCATCGTGCGAATCAGTTCACGCAACATTCCTTCTTCAGCTAACTGTGGTGAGATGGCAGTATCCAAGGTTAGTGTTTCACCAGTTAAGATGGTTTTAACATTCACTTCATCCATTAATATTTGGGCGTAGTTGGCGGCCAAGGTTTGTGGCAAGGTGACCAACTGTAACGGTTGGCGCACTTTGATAGCGGCCACTTCTCGCAACGCCAACACTTGTTCAACGTAGGTACGTACTTGGACCATGGTCTGTAACACCTGATCATTCATAAACTGGGTTTGCACCTCTGGCCAGATTTGTAAATGTACTGAGTCACCAACCGCCTCTGTCTGGGTGATAGTTAAGTACACGCGTTCGGCAATAAAGGGTGTAAAGGGCGCTAATAGTTTAGTGGTCTCCAGCAGCACATGACGTAAGGTGGCTAGGGCAGCCTGTTTGACAACTGGATCAGTTGATTTAAAACGGTCGCGACTGCGGCGCACATACCAGGTGGAAGTTTCTTGAATAAGTTGTTCTAGCACACGCGTTGCCTCGGCTAAATCGTAGCGTTCCATCGCGGCAGAAACTTGTTGGATCACCGATTGTAAATAGGCTAACATCCACTGATCCATCACATGATCGGCATTGGGCGCAGTCGCCACCGTTTGACCCTCGGCAAACATAGTATAAAAAGTGTGCACATTCCAAAAGGTCATAATCACTCGCTTCATCACCAGATCTACCCCTTTTTCGGAAAAGCGCAAATCTTCTGCCTTCACCACTGGTGAGCTCATTAGATAAAAACGCAAGGCATCCGCGCCATACTTATCCATCACCACACCGGGTT
>CAZSXL010000076.1:0-6026 GCA_964611225.1 uncultured Gammaproteobacteria bacterium | reverse complement strand
ATCTCTGTAATCACCGCTTCTGTGGTGAGTAACATCGAAGCCGCGGAGGCAGCGTTTTCTAAGGCTGATCGGGTGACCTTAGTCGGGTCGATAATACCCGCTTTAACCAAGTCGGTATATTCTCCGGTAGCAGCATTAAAACCTTCATTACCTGAGCGTTGTTTTAAGCCCTCAACAATGACAGAACCTTCATAACCAGCGTTCTGAACGATCTGGCGTAACGGCTCTTCTAAGGCGCGGCGTAGAATGTTCAAACCGATCATCTCTTCATGTTCGAGTTTGAGACCATCCAAAGCGACAATGGCGCGAATCAATGCAGTACCGCCACCCGCTACAATCCCTTCAGCCATCGCAGCTTTGGTCGCAGACAGGGCATCTTCGATGCGATGTTTCTTTTCTTCCATTTCGGTTTCCGTAGCAGCACCGACACGCAATACGGCGACACCACCAGACAGCTTGGCTAAGCGTTCCTGTAATTTTTCTTTATCAAAATCAGAATCGGTTTCAGTAATCATCTTTTTGATCTGGGCAATGCGGTTGGCCAGAGCAGCTTTATCACCTTTACCTTCAATGATAGTGGTATTATCTTTAGTCGCTTTGATCTTAGTAGCGCGACCGAGATCTACTAATTCGACATGATCTAGTTTTAAACCAACTTCTTCGGTAATGACACGGCCACCGGTTAAGATAGCAATGTCTTCCAACATCTCTTTGCGGCGATCACCAAAGCCAGGGGCTTTAATGGCCAGGGTGTTGAAGGTACCACGTAGTTTGTTGACTACTAAAGTAGCCAAGGCTTCACCGTCGACATCTTCGGCGATAATCACTAACTCTTTGCGACCGGCTTGAGCCACTTTTTCTAAGATCGGCACAATATCCTGGACAGAGGAAATTTTCTTATCGGTGATCAAGATCTGAGCATCACGATATTCGGCTTCCATGCGATCTGGATTCGTGATCATGTATGGTGACACATAGCCTTTTTCAAACTGTAAGCCTTCTACTTTCTCTTTTTCTAAACCAAAGCTTTGTGATTCTTCAACTGTCACGACACCGTTGTCGCCCACTTCATCAATGGCTTCAGCAATAATCTGACCAATTTCAGCATCGTTAGCAGAAATTGAAGCTACTTGAGCTTTCTCTTCTTTGGTGGTGACTGGTTTACTTAAGTTGTTTTTTAGGTAATCCAAGACAGCTACGACACCTTTGTCGATACCGCGCTTCAAACTTAGTGGATTGATACCAGCGGTGACATTCTTTAAACCTTCATTCACGATCGATTGGGCTAATACCGTAGCAGTGGTAGTGCCGTCGCCAGCTACATCATTGGTCTTGGAAGCGGCTTCTTTGATAATTTCAGCACCAATGTTTTCGATCTTGTTTTCGAGCTCTACTTCCTTAGCTACCGTGACACCATCTTTAGTGATCATCGGAGCGCCGAACCCTTTGTCGATTACGACATTGCGACCTTTAGGTCCAAGGGTAACTTTAACGGCATTGGCTAATTTGTTGGCGCCAGCACGGAGACCGTCACGGCAAGCTTCATCATATTGAATGTCTTTGGCCATAAATGAGAATCAAGAATTATGAGTTAAGTATTATTTTTTTATCCTTATTTCTTTACAACGGCGAGCACTTCGTCGTGCTTGAGAAACTTGAGGTCTTCATCGTTAAATTCAATATCATCACCAGCATATTTGCCGAAGACAATGGTATCACCCACGGTTAAGTTGAGCTTTTTAACATCTTCACCAACGCCAATGGCAACGACTTCGCCTTCAGCTTTCTTTTCACGGTCGACAGTACTGGGTAGCACAATGCCTGAAGCAGTGACTTCTTGCTCGGTTAGTGGACGGACCAGGACGCGATCCCCAACGGGTTGTAGGTTCATATCGTTATAATTAGTCTTTAATATAAGTAATTAGTCTTTTTAGCACTCCTGTGCCAAGAGTGCTAACGTATAGTAGCGAAAGACTATGTAGCCGTCAAGCCCCGGATTAGGGGTGATTTTTAGACTGATGAAGCCACCCAATAGTGAATAACCAAAGCATCAATCCACTGGGTAACGTCCAGAAATAGTGGTCAAATAGGCTTAATAATAGAACTGTCAGCATGAGATATGTAGCAGGTTGTGACAGCGCTTGTTTTTTGAGTAACCAGATGGGACGGAAGCTGAAACAGTACCAAACGATGGCGCCAAAAATACCAAGTTCAATGATAATCATCAATGGCACGTTATGGATCGGCTGATCAGCCTCAAGGGTATATTGCCCCAAACCAAGCCCTTGTGGCCAGTAATGTGGCAGTAGGCTAGTGAATTGTTGCAGCTGATCTTGCCGTTCAGTAATCGATAGCTGTTCAATATATTCGTCACTGACTGTGCGACTACTGACCAGTGGCCAAAATACCAACACACTCACGACCAATGTAGCCAGACTAGTGAGCGTGACAGCAACTGAAATTTTTTTCATTACAACTAGTATAATCACGAGCACACACCATACCAACACAGCCGACCGGGAAAAAGTCAGAAATAAACCAAAGGTTATGATGGCAGCAATCACCAGCCATACTTTATTTTTATTGAGTAAGGCTAGAGCGACCAGACCAAGTACCATGATTCCTGCCGCTACATTGGGATGCGGCATTAAGGCATACGATCGTAACCAACGGCCAGTGGTGGTGACGACCACAGCGACACCAGATGTTTCTGGTAACTGGCTAGCGACACCTAGCCATTTGTTGGCCACTACGTGTTGGGTTACAAATTGGATGATGGCAGCGGTTGCCTGGATTAAACCATTGAATACAAAGATACTTAACAACACAGTATGGTTTAACCGTACCGTAGCGACCATGACGACTAGCCATAGACCAGATAGCAACTGTAACCAGTAATAGAGGGCTAGGTTTTGGTTGTCAGCAAAGTAGTTAGAGAATGTTGCTAGCGCAATTAGAGCCAGACTTAATAGTAAGCTTAACCACTGCGGCTTGATGGTTGGTTGGTGGTACCAGTACCACAGCCAAAGTATCCCCAGTAGGATGATTAAGATATTGAAGCCATAGATGCTAATGATGGCAAATGGGTTATCGCTGGGGGTGATGATGTACCGTACTTGCAAGGGCAGTAATAATAAGAGCAGGTAGAAACCGTAGCCGAGTAATTTTTCTACAGTGAAATTTTTGTGCATGGGGGTACTGTATGGCAGGGCTCTTAACTTTTCCTTTTCACCAAACCAGATTTAATGATTTTCTGCATTGGAATATTACTTTGTGACGCACCCACAACGCAAGCTTTTAAATACTCCCCTTGATCACCATAATTGATTGGATCAAAACCTAAGGTGTGTACGAGTAAATCCAAAAATAATCTAATAGTTCTCCCATTACCATCGCGAAATGGATGAACAACATTAAACTCATTATGAATGACAGCTAATTTCTTGGCTGTTCCCTCTATGGTGGTTGAAGATGTTGGTAGGTTATTATAAATAATCTGATCTAGCTGTTTGAGAGCTGAGGAAATATACTTAGCTGGGGCAAATAACATTTCACCTTTTGAAATATCGACTGCACGCACAGAACCAGCCCAAGTATAGAGTGTTTCAAAAAAATATCTATGTATCTTCATTAGCAAATCGACGTCAAATACAAATTGTCGAGTTTGAACTAAATCAAAAAAGTGTTTGTAAGCATCCGCTTGTAAAATCGTCTCAGCGTCGTCTAAATCTTTTTGGGTCGTGTAACCAAGTTTATTCTTTAAGACACCTTGATCTAGACCAGCCTGCTCGTCACTAACATTATAGCGCGAAAGCTCGACCATGTTTTTGCAATTCAGCGATCACCTTCAAATTGGCTTGAGCACTCCGTAGACTTAAACCCTCAATTTGAGCTGACCGTTCAACAGCCTCGAGTATAACTTTCTTTGCAGACAGCTCTTTTTGGTTGGGTTTCGTTATCGTATTCATGCATTAATGGTATCAGAAAATGCTTTATTTTTCAAGAGCTCCCAACAACTATAAATCCTCCGAAAATAGGAGGATCTTTGATGTTGCGGGGGAGGGATTCGAACCCCCGACCTGATGGTTATGAGCCACCCGAGCTGCCACTGCTCCACCCCGCGATAATTGTTGGATAATCATACTGGAGCAGCTCCGTGCTGTCAATGTGCTATACTATGGACAATGCTTGAACAGGAACGTGCCATCTTAGCTACGGCTCACCAAGATTATGATGCGGCGTTTGCCCAGTTGTTTGAATTGTATTGTAACGACATCTACAGCTTAGCGTTGAGTGCGGCCTTGTATAACGAAGAAGCGGCCTGGCAGTTGACGCATGATACCTGCCTGACCGCTTATAAATACCTGCACGCTTTTCAGCCACAACAAGGCAGTTTTCGGTTATATTTATTTTCACTACTAACGGCACAACTGAAGCAACAAGAGCAACGCATTCCCTCAACTCACGATATTTTGCCAAAAAAATTAAAGCACCAGTTTAGCCCGGCCGAACTTGCAGTGTGGCAAGCGGTACAAGCCTTACCGTCGCCAGTGTGGTTAGCAACCGAACTGTGGCAGGGCGCCAATATGAGTGCGCCTGAATTATCCATGGTCTTAAATTGTTCCTTGGCCGATGTCCAGCAATTACAGTCTGAAGCTGGTCAGCGTTTACGGCGGGCCTTTCCAGGTTTTTTGGAACATCTCGGTGCGATGTATCACAAACGTAACGCTTATGCGACCCTGTCTAAAAATAAACGGGTCCGTCTATTACGCTTGCTCTTAGAACGCAAACGTTTAGGGTTAACCTTTGTCCATTACAGTTGGCGCGAACGCTTGTTGCAACCAACCATGTTGGGTGGCATCGCGCTCTGTACCATTCTGACAGCGACGGTGGTGGCGGCCGTGTGGTACCGCGAGCCATTGCAGCTAGCCTTTTCTGAACAGACGGTTCCGACCACTGAATCGGTCAGTGCTTTTCTCCAAGCTACAATTACCAATCGCCGACCGAGTATTACCACCGAGCAAGGTTTATTGCCGGATGTGACCACTGATCGTGAGTCACTGGTGGAGCTAGCTGATACACTGTATGGGACAGATTATGTTTTTGATCACACGGCCGTTGCAGACACAGATAGTTTACAACCAGAACTGACCTTCAAATTTACAGCGGAAGATTACATCCCAGTAGATACAGCATACCTTTACACCCTACCTGAGGCGTTAACGGAAGATCAGTTGCAATACGCTGCTTTACGTCACTTTGTTTCACTGCCATTAAACCAGTTCACCTATGTGAATGGCACTTATTATATTCCGGATGATCCGGAAGAATATCGTCCACTATTTATTGCTTTTAATAACAGTGGCTCGATTGATTTTCAAATGCGCCAAGCTGCGATTTGTGCCTTAGATCATTTAGCGGAACCGATTGCCGATACGCAAGCGCAAAGTAACGGTTATGACTTTTTGTTATCGCATCACTTTGTGGAAGTAGTGACGGAAGATTTGAGTATTACCCAGGTTAGTGCGGCTGATCGAACAGTGACTAAAGATGCCTTTTGCCAAGATGGGGATACCAAAGTAGTGCAAGATCGTGAAATTGTCTACTATCCACCACATACGTTGATGCGTTTTGGGGAAGGGCATGATGATGTGTTGCCACTACGTCAGCGTGGCATCGCTGTGCAGTTACATGGTAAGCATATTACCAACGTGCGGCTGGATGCGCTTTTTTTACTACTGCAATATGTCGAACGGGGCGATAACATTACCCTGAAACCATTTAGTCAGGCGATAACGGAACTGCAACAATATAAGTATCCCAATGACGTCGAGTTAGCCGAAGTGCAGCGTAATGCCCAAGTGTTTCCACAGTGGAATCATAGCCATGGTAGCGATCGCTTTAAGAATATGACCCTGGATACGGTGCGCTTAGAATATGTTTACGATGAACTGAATCATTTACTGGAACCGTATTATGTCTTTAGTGGTTTTGGAACGGATCTGAACGATAAGGTGATTGCTGGG
>CAZSXL010000075.1:0-6070 GCA_964611225.1 uncultured Gammaproteobacteria bacterium | reverse complement strand
AGAGAAGTACACATACACACATGATGCGTATAAACGACTGATTCTTAACAACATTTGAAATGTCCGACCCATCCGCAAAAGAATCTGATCTATACACGCAGCTTTTTCGTTCCCTGGATGTACGCGCTCAAGGATATATTTTTAAAAGTGACATCACCGCAGCGCTTGAACGCGCAGGAATTTTATCGACTGATATACGTGTCAAAAAAATTGTTGATACGTTACGGGACTACACTGATACACAACAGATTACCCCACACGAGTTTAGCCGGTTCGTTGAACATAACATTGGTATTGTTGAAAAGGCGCTCAAAGGAAATATGATCATTCCTGATTTTCAGGAGTTTTGTGAGCATATCACAGATATCTATAACGA
The DNA here is from genome assembly GCA_964611225.1 of uncultured Gammaproteobacteria bacterium. GTDB lineage: Bacteria > Patescibacteriota > Patescibacteriia > UBA9570 > UBA9570 > UBA9570. The sequence continues at coordinate 5,694 of CAZSXL010000075.1, read as the reverse complement.
TATTTGTGAGGTGAAGGCCGGTAAAGTGGCAGATTACATTCCTCAACTCGCGAAAGTCGATCCAAATAAATTTGCAATTTCCGTGTGCACGGTAGATGGTCAGGTATTTCATATTGGTGATAGCGCTGAACGCTATTGCATTCAGTCAACATGCAAACCGATCAATTACTGCATTGCTCTTGAAGAAAACGGCGAAGATGTTGTGCATGAACATGTTGGTCGAGAACCAAGTGGTGTTGGTTTCAATGAAATTACATTGAACAAACAAGGTCTGCCGCATAACCCGATGATTAATGCGGGTGCGATCATGGCCAACAGTTTGATCAAGCCTACACTGAAGCCTGAAGCGCGGATGGAGTATGTTTTAGATGTATGGAAAGATTTAACTGGAGGCGCCAAACCAAGTGTCGATACAGCGGTGTACGAATCTGAACGTAGCTCAGCGGATCGAAATTTTGCGTTAGCCTACTTTATGAGAGAAAAAGGTGCGTTTCCTCCGGATACGGATATCGTTGAAACGTTGGAGTTTTATTTTAAGTGTTGCTCAATTGAAGTCACAGCAGCAGAACACGCTATTGTGGCAGCAACGATTGCGAGTGGGGGCGTCAATCCCATGACAGGCAAACGCGTCTTTACACCAGGTACAGTAAAAAACTGCTTGTCGTTAATGTATTCGTGCGGCCTCTACGATTTTTCCGGCGAGTTTGCATTCACGATTGGCATTCCGGCAAAGAGCGGTGTCTCCGGTTCTATATTTATTGTCATTCCAAATGTGATGGGCATCACCATTTGGTCACCGCCGTTAGATGAGATTGGAAACAGCGTGAAAGGTCTCGCGTTCTGCAAGAAACTGATTCAGCACTTCAATTTTCACACCTACGATAGCCTATTACAGGGAATCACAAAACATGATCCACGTTTGCATAAGAATCAAACCAAAATTGATGGGGTCAACAGCGTATGTTCAGCGGCAAGCCAGGGAGATTTGGATGAGATGAAACGACTCGAAGCCAAAGGCGTGAACCTCAACGATGGCGATTATGATAATCGTACTCCAATTCATTTGGCAGCTTCCGAAGGTCAGACGACTGTTGTTCAGTATTGTATTGAGAAAGGTGTTGATTTAAATCCGCAGGATCGTTGGGGCGGGACGCCGTTAGTAGATGCGTACAGAGGAAATCACGCAGAAGTGATTGCGTTGTTGGAAAAGCATAACGCAAAAAGACCTGCTGTCAAAGATGTGTTGTTAACGACATTGCTCCCCGAAACGCTTGCAAAGATCAACCTGAAAGATTCCATCCGATTGTGCTGGGCGGCAAGCACCGGTGATGTTGGCGAGATTAAACGTCTTGTCGCCAATCACCTTGATTTGGATGCAGTCGATTATGACGGTCGCACAGCTATGCATCTTGCCGCATCTGAAGGTCACGAAGAGGTGATTCGCTATTTGATTGATCACAAAACGAATGTGAATCCGATTGATCGTTGGGGGAACACGCCCTTGGCTGACGCGCACCGACACCATTTCCCAAATGTGATCGCATTGCTTAAAGCGAATGGTGGTAAGTCAAATTCCGATACTCACTCATAATATTTTTCCAGTTCAGAGTTCTGAACTTGTCCGCTAGCCCCTGCACCATGATTGAACACACACCAAGAACCGAACGGATAAAGTTGCCAGAAATTCTGGATGCTAGTCGAGTGGCTGAGGTTGCTCATGAGATTTTTAAATCCACACCATTTGAGATTGGCCGACAATTTGTAGAACCAAATGTTGTTTTAGCTATGGCTGGGTTAAAACCCTCAACAGAAATTAGTATATTTCTTGATGAGCAAATAGACTTAGCGAGCTACTCTACTGAACTGCAAAAACTGGGTGCTCCTCTCAGTACATTAGATGCTATAGCAAGTAAACCGATTGGCCCATTAATCCACGCATTCAAACAAAGACCGATGGCATTGAGTGGAATTATCAGTTTACGCGGAGCTGAGCGTATTTCTAAATTATCACGATTCAAAGGCATGCCCGAGTATAAGATTACTGATGGCTTGCGAGGTTATAATCACTGGATGAATGAAGTGTGGCAGTGGTTACAATCCGCTCAAAAAAATGGGTCGATCCCAGAAAATTATGAGCTTATGGCAATCTATGAAGGCATCCATTTAGGTTATCCAGATCAAGCGATTTGGGATTTTACTGATTGTATGGCCAACCAGGGTGATCGATCGCTTTTATTACATAGCCATAACGAAATTCCAGAAATGGATAGACATTGGGGAGCACTTCCAACCTACAACTTCTATCCAGAGCATGCTCAAGATCCAGGAATTGTAGAAAATATTGCTGCTACTTCACGTTTACTCAAAGAATTTTATGCTAGTCCAGCCTATCAAAACATCATGACGGATCCTCGTTGGAAAACTGCATAAACCACTTAAAATTCAAAATGCGATATGGGGTACACCTCATTTGTCTATAAAATAATATGAGAAAAATCATCACCACTACATTCATAACACTAGACGGTGTGATGCAAGCGCCAGGTGGCCCGGAAGAAGATCGCGCAGGAGGCTTTGCCTACGGTGGCTGGCAAGGTAGTGTCCAGTCGGACGACATCATGAACAATCTGCTGAAGACATTCTTTGAACTCCCCTTTGAACTGCTGTTGGGAAAACGAACCTACGACATTTTTGCCGCTTACTGGCCATATGACAAGCAAACACCCAGTGTGGCGAAACCATTCAATAGTACCAAGAAATACGTCGTGTCGCATGCACCAGCGGAACTGGCGTGGCAAAACTCCATGTTCATTACTGGCGATGATGTGGTGGAACAAATTAAAAAACTAAAAGAAGCCGACGGACCGGATTTGTGGGTGTGGGGCAGTGGCAACCTGATTCAAACTCTACTCAAACACCACCTGATAGACCGCCTGCATCTCTGGATACACCCGATCACCATTGGTAGTGGTAAACGATTGTTTGCGGAAGGCACGCAAGCTGAAATGTTCAAACTCACCGACTCCAAAATTTCCACGACCGGAATAATTTTTGCCACCTATGAGCCGGCGGGAAAGCTCAAGACGGACGATGTGGCATGATCAAAGTATATCGTGTTATCATACAGGGGAGTCTATTTTAGTTTTTTAAGAACGTTATGAGAAAATCGCTAATACTCAAAACTAGTCTATCCGCCATACTCTGGTTGGCCGCTACAGCGGTTGGTGCTGCTGAGGCAACCGCTGCCAGTACTATCTGGGGAGGTGCGCTCTATCAGGTGGGTCACTTAGAAGCTGGTAATGGTGGCTTGAACACGGAAGCTGTTGTCACCTACCCCAGTGGTGTTGATGGTTTTGTCGCCTTAACCAGCAATGACGTAGGCATCGAGGTATGGAATTCAGATGCACTTGGCCAAAATTGGGAACTCGTAGAATCTGATGCGATGGCTGACTGTCAGCAAGTGGGTCGGCATTCCACTATCAGTTTTCAAGCAGAACAATACTTTGCCGCAACCTGTCAAGATGAGGCCCGCATTTATCGCGTAGATGGCTTGAATGATTTTGTGCTCCTCTATGCGCGTACCGATAATGAGCTGGCTGCAGATGATGCTGCCGTTATTGGTTATGCTGCGGCCACAGTCCTAGGTAATTTTTTCTATCTGTTTTATGATGGAGCCTATACCCGGTGTGATACTACTGATTGTGAAGAATTTAGCGACGCGGTTGGCCAACCGGAGGGCGTTCCATTAGAAGCTACGGCGGCGGATAGTGATAAAGTCTATTTGGCCTTCAGCACTGGAGAGGTGGTAGAGTTTGACGGTACTGCCTATGCCACCATTGGTGAACGCTATTTAGAAGATGTGGATGGCGGTAGTTTACCAGCCATTGGCGTGGCGGACGGTCAAATCTATGTTGGAAACGCAGATCGTGATAACGGTGCCAGTATTTTCCAATATGATCCGGCAGACACTAATGCCGATAACAACCTCTGGACGGAGCTGATCCAATTAGATAGTGCTAATCACACAGTCAATAAAATGCAGACGATCAGTCTCAACGGTAAAGAAGTCTTGCCGTTCTATACATCAAACGACGAAACGGGGACTAATATTCTGATGATTGATGAGGCTGGTGACTTAGTGCCATTAGTGGAGAACGGTTTAGGTGGAGATGATGCCGCTAATAACTCTGAAGTAGTCAGTATTGCCGTCCGAACGGTCACGGATCGCGGCGAACATAAAAAGATTCAACTGTTTGCTTCTCAAAATGCCACTGACCAAACAAAAATATTTGTGCTGGACTTAGGCACTGATGTCCCAGTTCAGTTGGAAGCTGATAATATTGTATCGCCAACCGAACCTGCCACGGCGCTGTCTGCTGTGCGGCTGGCAGCCAGTACTACAATCAAATTAGCGCCCGGACACGCCCTGAAGATCAGGGTCGGTAAGAATAAATTGCAAAGTGGAGACGTTGTGCGGTTGTATGTTAATGGCCAAAAAGTCGATCAAGCAACAGCTGGTACTGGGTACGTTACGCTAACATACAAAAAATCCAAATCAGCCAAAGTTGGTACTACCTATACTGTCAAAATCGGCATTAAGCGCAGCTACGGTGCAGGCGATGATCGCATGGTGTCTAGTAATGCAGTGTTCGGCAATACAATCAAAGTAAGAATTAAATAAGGGCAATTGCAATCACCTTATGCCGACTCGTAGCTCCAAAGAGACTAATATGTCTAACCCAACCAATAAAAGGATCGGCACCATTACTGTAGCACTGGTGGCATCGGTACTAATAGGCTTATTTATGTTGGCACAAGACAGTGCGGCGCTATCCCCTTGCCAGGCGTCCATCGGTTATTATTGGGACGACACTAGCCAAACCTGTGTTGAACAGCTTGGCAATGAATGCCAAGCCAGTGGCCCAACGTATGAGCAGTGTATAAAGGCGCATAATAATATTATATCGAGCACGATCACAATGATTGCACTGGTCGGCGCAACCATCGGTGTCATTGTCTTGATGCTACTAACGCTGCGCTATATTAAACGAAAAGCGCAGCCACCAACCAAATAACCTCAAGGTGGCGATTTTTCTTAAAGCTTGCTAACCAGCAAAGTGAAAACTACTGACAATGCTATCGTACCAATCCTCATCGGCTGGAACATCAGCCGGAAATAATCCATTAGGGTGAGTCAATTCATACACGTAACCAACGACTTCGGTAATCACCGTACCACTACTAAAGTCGGCTATCTCTTGATATTGTTCTGTCGTGTAGACATTAATGCGAAATGCCTCTGCGGCCGTTCCGGGACAATCGAATGAAGCGTAATCGACTTCGGTAGTGTCATAGCAATAAATATAAGTCGCGGTCACGCCATCAAATGGAGTGATGGCCACTTCAGTCATATTGGCTGCCTCATCAGCTCCAACTTCGATGATAAAACCATAGTCTTCGTTATAAAGTTCACCTTGCTCAACTAGACTAGTGAGATCATCATCACTGGGTCCTACCTCAATGGCAGTATCCACGGTTTTGACACATTCCACTTCCAAAATCGGACACTCGGCACCATCGTAACAAGACTCATAACCAATCACATCGCTGTTTTTCGTGTACCCGTCAGGACAGGTACAGTATTTGAAGGCTGAATCGACACTGGCTTCAAATGAACCATCGGTTGGACAGGTT